>JAKACS010000228.1 GCA_021821235.1 Bacillota bacterium | reverse complement strand
TGCTGTGATACGAATGGCAAGAAGAGATTAACGACCATGGCCAGTATTAATAAGATGCTTAATGACTTCCTTTGCAATCGGTTAATCATTAATTTGTCTCCTTTTGAAAATGTTTTAGTTTTAGTGGCGCCTTATTCCATGATAGGTCTAAAGTCCGGCTTCAGAAAAATTTTATATATCTCTGCTCCTGTTTACTCTTCGAGGATTGTATCCCCTTCGACGGTGACATGGCTCAAGGTTACCTCTGTATTCCCTTTTAAGTAGAGGTCCCCCTTCACTTCAGCATTTTCTAAGTTGTTCACACCTGTGACATCGACTCTAACATCTCCGTAAAACACTTTAGGATTTTCAGTTGTGCCACTGAAATTAACTGAACGAATAACCGCTGGACCTGTTGCGCTTCCATTTCCATTCCCAGCTGGAATGGTAAAAGAAACCACGCCAGTCACATCGAGCCCCTTGAAGGTTTTAAGTGTGTACTTTGTGCCTTCTTGTTGAATGGATGTTTTTAGCTCCACTGTCAGTTCAGTTAAAGTTGAATCTGTGACTTTAGCTTCTTTTACTTCTAACCCATTATCAAAAAGAAAATCCGTCGCATTAAGATCCGTTACACTACCTTTGATTTTCATTTTAAGCGTTGTGCTGTTTACAGACTGAATACTTAAGATGTTTGCAGTCACTACCCCATCATTTGCAGATTTATGCAAAAATATTGCAAAATCTCCTCGTGTTATATTTGCATTGATTCCAAAATTTTCTGCAGACATACCTTTGGCAACCCCATTAGCAACCAGAGCTTGCACCGCAGATAGATAATTCTTTGGAACATCCTTGAATATCGTAGCTGTTTCCCCACGTAAATCAAATCCTTTTTGGATCCAAACGGCTATTTCGCCACGAGTAATCGGGCTGTTAGAATCAAAAAGCGTTTTAGTTTTACCGGAAGTGATCCCTGCTGCTTTAAGGGCATTAACTGCTGATTGACCGCGTTTTGGTACATCCTTAAACCCAGAAGCTGGGGCTGTTTCTGTATGCAGTCGTAGCACCTTAGCTGTTAAGATAGCGGCATCAATTCGCTTGATTTCCTCCCTTATTCCAAATGATGAGTCCCCCATTCCCTTTGCGCCTTTTGATACAAGAAAATCAATAGAGTCAGCGTATCTTGGAATAACATCAGAAAAACCAGCTGCTGCTGCCGTGAAACCAGTCGAGGCAACCATTAAAGTTATTCCAGTTGCTGCTATAAAAGTCTTATACAACTTCTTCAAACTACAAGCCTCCTCCTATTGCTGAATAGGCACCCTCAAAAGGTTTTCGAGGGTGCCCATTAGTTGTAATTATTTCTGTGTATCTACTATTCTACCTTCTACTTTTGGTTCAATTGTTTCAGATTGAGTCAGGTAGTCAACGAACATTTCGTAGTCTACAAATCCTGGTTCGCTTATGCGGCCTTCTGTGTATGCGTTAGCAAACATTTCGTATCCGTCTCCGCCTTTAGCAGTGAATGTGTTCGTAGCGACTAGGTAGTTTTTAGTAAGATCTAGTTCTGTATAGGTTCCGTCCGTACCTTTTACTTCGATCTTAACAACTCTTTCTCCAGTTGGCTTGCTGCTGTCATAAGAGAATTTCATTCCTGAAACGTGCAGGAATGCTCCGCTTTCATTTGGAGCCTGGCTTACGCTATGCTCAAGGGCAGCTTTGATTTCAGAGCCTTTCAGGTTCATAATGCCCAGTGTATTGCCAAATGGCATCGTTGTTAAAACTTCACCAAGTGTGATATCGCCCTCATCAATAGAAGCACGAATGCCGCCTCCATTTGTTACAGCTATTACAGTGTTAGGATTGATCGATTTGGCTTTTGCAAGCATACCGTCCGTAATCAGATTACCAAGATTGGATTCCTGTGTACGAACTACTGCACGTTCTCCCTCAAGTTTGACTGCAGCAGATGTTCCGATGGACTTGTTTTGAAGCTCCATTACCTTGTCCTTAAATGGTTTAACTAGCTCAACGGCATTAGCATCTTCCGCTTTGTCCTTAAGATCCACTAGTTCACCAGCATAGCCAGTGATTGTTCCCCAATAGTCAAACTCAACGTCTAAAGTACCAAGCAGGTCGCTATATTGTCCAGCTTGGACAATAAGTGTCGGCTCTTCTTTATCAATTAACTTTGGCTCTGTAAGCTTTGTATGTGTATGTCCGCCAACAATGATATCGATTCCATCTACCGCTTCAGCTAGCTTCAGATCATTATCATATGCAACGTTGTCGTCATAGCCTAAGTGAGAAAGGGCGATGATTTTATGAATCCCTTGAGTTTCAAATGCTGCAACCATTCTTTTTGCTTCTTCCACATAATTGCTGAAAGTGATTTTGCCAGGGCTTGAAATATCCTTTGTTTCTTCTGTTGATAATCCAAAGATACCGACTTTCTGCCCATCGACTACTTTTACGATCCCATCGAAGATCTTTCCATCTTCCATTTTCTCGCCAATAGTACCTTTCGATTGAATTCCATTGAATAGAGCATCTTTTGAAAAGTCAACGTTAGAGCTAACAAATGGGAAGTCCGCTCCTTTTATAAATTCAGAAAGAGATTTATGTCCTTCTGTACTTGATCCAAGATCGAATTCATGATTTCCGAAAGTCATGGCATCATAGCCAAGATAGTTCATTAATGCTAAATCGGCTTGTCCTTCAAACTCATTAAAGTAGAGAGTTCCAGAAAAAACATCCCCTGCACTTAACAATAGAGCATCAGGGTTTTCAGCACGGACTTCCTTTACTGCAGTTGCTAGTTTAGGAGCTTTATCCACATAGCTGTGGGTATCATTTGTGTGCATAATAGTTAAAGCCAAATCTCCATTTTCAATTGCTTGAGCAGCTTTAAATAAAAAGATTGCATAGTCGCCACGTTTCGCGATTTGATTAACACCAAAGTTCGTGTTGGAGAAGCCTTTGGCTACTTGGTTCGCAACCAAAGCATGAACAGAGGCTTCATAATTGGAGCTTACGTCCTTAAAGTTAAAATCGGATTGACCTAACAATTCGAATCCTCTTTCGATCCAAACTGCCAATTCGCCACGAGTGATAAAGCTATTGGAACCAAAATTAGTAGCGTTCTTTCCGGAGGCAATGCCATAGAATTTCAATGCATTTACAGCATCTTTCGCACGATCCGGTACATCTTTGAATCCAGCTTCTGGGGCTCTTGCCACTTCTAGACCAAGAACATTAGCCAAAAGAATCGCAGCGTCCACACGCTTGATCGACTCATTTAAACCAAAATTTGTAGATGATTTGCCGTTAGCACCCGCCGCTACAACAAAATCAACCGCATCAACATAACGGCCAGATACATCTTTGAAGCTTGCAGCCTCTGCAGCAGATACCGCTGGTGCAATCGCTGACGCAACCAAAGCAGCAGTCGCAGCAGTCGCAATGAACTTACGGGAAGACTTAGATACCATATCCATTCATTCTCCTCTTTTCTTTGCCTAATTGGACTCATGCCGATCAAAATTCAGATGATACTAGACTCACAGATGTCCGAAATCATTGTAACAAAAAAGCAGAAACAGATGACGGATAATTCTAATTTTTTACATTTATTAATAGATTTGAAATAAAAAATTAACAATTATCCTGTGTTGTAAACAGTAAAAAAATCCCGCAACAGAATGAATCTGTTACGGGATTTTTTTACATCGATTACTTGCTGAATGTATCGTCAAGCAATTGCGCTGAGACAAGGAAATTTGCCAGGATTGCCGCCATTTCATTCCGCTGTGTGTAACTATTCGGATTGAATGTACCGTCCCCTTTTCCTTTGACGATTCCCGCCTGGTAAACAGCCTCAACACCTGACTTCGCCCATGAACCAACTTGCTTGGCATCCTTGAAATCATTTAGTGTTTTTGTTTTATCCAACTGGCTGAAATCATACTCAACGAATGAAATCTTCATCGCGCGCTCGATCATTGCTGCTGCCTGAGCACGAGTGATTTTTTCGTTCGGTGCGAACGTGCCATCCAGCTTTCCATGTACTACTCCGTATTTCACCGCAGCCGTCAATTCGCCATTTTTCGCGAACCATTCGATGCCTAAAACATCTTTGAAGCTTTTGTCATACTGCTCTGTAGGAAGGCCCAGTGCACGAACAAGCAGGACAGCGAACTCAGCACGAGTCATGTGCTTGCCTGGTTCAAATTCACCAGTTGCCTTTCCTTGGATGATGTACTTCGCGCCGAGCGTTTCGATATACTCTTGTGCCCAGCCGGATTTTACGTCGGTGAACGTCTTGTCATTTTCAACGATGGTGTATTTTGAATTCGTCAGTGACTTTACAGTTGCCGTTTTTCCATTGAATAGAGTCGGGATTGCAGAGATCGTTCCATCCGGATTCAATCTAACAGCTGCCGAATTTTCTTTATCGAAGTCATATTCACCTGTAATATCCCGCTCGACATAGGCAGAGAACTTCGAGACAGGCTCCGTTTTAGTTCCAGCTTCAGCAGTAACGGTGAACTCGATAACTTTGGAAGCAAGCTTCAGCTTATTTTTATCGACTGAATCCTTGACATCCGCCTCGTTGACTACATTTACCGCGATAACAATCTGAACGTCTTGCTCATTTGCTCCAAGTTTGGATGCAAGGTCGGCAATTTTGATTTGAGCAGCTGGAAGCTTGTAAGACGCTTCATCTGTCGACACTTCTACTACCGCTTTCCCATTCTTTAAAGCCGCTTTTGTGAACAGGCCTGCCGGAATCTGAGCCTTCGCTGCTTCACCAACTGCTGGCTTCTCAAGCTTCACTTGGACCGAGTCCTTTTCTTGCGTAATCAAACCAACGATTTCGTCCACCTTTTCAGCGAAGATCTTCGTGATGACTTCTACTCTTCCAGATGGATTTTTCTCCTTAACCACTTCAGCCGCTTGCTCAGGAAGCGTGATGTTATTCGACTCACCTGGTGCTGGTGGGTTCAGTGGTGGTGTTACTGGTGGCGGAGTTAGGCTACAGTCCCTTGTTGAGGAAGATGGATTGGCTGGCTCCCCAGCTCGCCATGCAGCATCAACGAACGCATTGCGAAGCTCAGTCACTTCATTAACAGTTAACACACCATTATCTACTAATTCAGCATTAATCTTATCTTTCATAGCGTAAAGGCCTTCTAAGTCCGTTCCCATTACTTGATATAATTTCGAGTTAAGTGCTGCATAATCTGAATCATTTAATAGATCAGCTTGAATGCCAGCAATTAATGATTCAATTGATTGAAGGTCTCCTGATAAAAGGGCCCCTGCACCGACATCCCACAAGGCTCTTTCTGCATCTACAAAGAATTTCAAAATTGTATCTGTTGTGCCAGAACCCATAACACTTTCAAATTTACTTCCTTCAGCAGAACTCAAGAATGCTGAGTAACTTGTTTTCAATTGGTCAGCATTTGGATTATAAATTATTTCTGCAAACTTTTTTGCCATACCTTCAGCTGTAACTGGAGACAACGCTGTGTTCAAATTTGCTTTTACTGTCGAATCCAACACCATCGACCAGTCAAAATTCTCGCTTGCCAAACCATCTCGTGCCCTATCATATAGTGCCATTTCATTTGCATTGAATTTACTGTAAATCAATGTGACACGATCAATTGCATCACAGGTAGTTCCCGTAATAGCACTAGCTTCAGCCGTTGTCTCTCCTAAAAGGCCGCTTGTGGGAGCGACAGGTGCAAACATGATCGTTGCTGCCAGCATCGCCTTCACTGCTTTATTGCTAAATGGATATTTCTTCACCCTTACATCACCTCTAATTGTTTTTTTGATCATAGACTCTATCAGACTAGTTACTATGTAGATACGTCTATAATACTTCATTATTTTACCAGATTCAACAAAATATTTTTTTATTGTCGATTTATGGATTGATTTTTCAACTAT
>JAKACS010000227.1 GCA_021821235.1 Bacillota bacterium | reverse complement strand
AGATGAAATCGTGACGGCCATGCTGGACAAAACGAATGATGTCATTTCTCAATATGCCGAAGAAATTAAGCAAAAACAGCTTTCGGTTCATAAGCTTTTGACAATGGCTTCCTTAGTCGAAGAAGAAGCAACGAGCAAGGCGGATCGAGCAAAAATTGCCAGTGTTTTTTACAACAGAATTCAAATTGGGATGCCGCTTCAGACCGATCCGACCATTCTTTATGCCCAAGGCAAACATAAGGATCGCGTACTATATGAAGACTTAAAGGTAGACTCAACATACAACACATACAAAAATCCGGGGTTGCCGCCGGGACCGATTGCAAATGCCGGAAGGATCTCCATTGAAGCAGCCTTAAATCCGGCAAAAACTGATTTTTATTATTTTCTGGCAGCACCGGACGGCAGTGTTATTTTTACAAAAACATTGGCAGAACACAATCAGGAAAAAGCAAAGTATATTTCCAGCAAAAAGTAATCCAATGAAAAGGGGAAAAATTCGCTTTCCCTTTTTATTTATGTTAAAATAGTACAAGTGTTTTAAAGGATAAGCGATAGCGTACCCGACAGTTTTGCAGGGAGAACCTTTTATACTCCCTAGATTGCGCAAGTCAACGTTCATTTTAGACTATGCGCACGTTCTGTGGACGCTATTTTTTCTTGCCTAAAGATGCTTTTTACGGATAGAGGTGACGGCAGCTTGCAAAATGAAAAGCTGCATTCTTATATTGAAAACTTGATTCCGAAACGGGATCCGCTGTTTGCTGAGATGGAGCAATATGCGAAAGTGCAAAAAGTTCCAATAATGGAATTAGCCGGTATCGAAGCAATGCTGCAAATTTTACGAATTCAAAATCCAAAAGCCATTCTCGAAGTGGGAACCGCGATCGGCTATTCTGCGCTGCGCATGGCTTCTGCGGTCAGTACGGCTAAAGTGGTGACGATTGAGCGGGATCCAGAACGGATCGAGACGGCAAAGCAATTTTTCAAACGGTCTGGAAAAGAGGATCAGGTGCTGCTGATCGAGGGGGACGCACTTGAAATAGCGGAACAGGTGGAAAGTTTTGGACCGTATGATATGATTTTTATCGATGCGGCCAAAGGGCAATATAAAAAGTTTTTTCAGCTCTATGAACAATTTCTCCGTTCCGATGGGATCATCCTCACCGATAATGTTTTATTTAAGGGGCTTGTCTGCGCACCTGAAATCGAGTCCAAGCGAACGAGAAATCTTGTCAAGAAAATTGATGAATATAACCGCTGGCTGATGCAGCATCCGGATTATGTTACGACCATTTTGCCAGTTGGCGATGGTGTGGCAATAAGTAAAAAAAGAGGTGACCGAGAGTGAAAAAGCCTGAATTAGTAGTGACGCCAATGTCCACAAATGACATTCTGCCTTTCATTGAAGCAGGAGCAGATGCGTTCGTGGTCGGAGAACAACGATACGGTTTGCGCCTTGCCGGTGAATTTTCCCGGGAGGATGTAAAAAAAGCGATTGACCTTGCTCATTCAAAAGGCAAGAAAGTCTATGTTGCAATGAATGCGATTTTTCACAATGAAAAGGTGGAAGAATTAAAGGATTATCTTCGCTTTGTAAATGAAGCCAAGGCGGATGCGGTTATTTTTGGCGATCCAGCTGTTTTGATGACTGCAAAAGAAGTGGCACCAAATATAAAGCTTCACTGGAGCACGGAAACAACCGGTACCAACTGGTATTCTTGCAATTATTGGGGACGGAAAGGGGCAAAAAGAGCTGTCCTTGCCCGTGAAATCAATATGGATGCGATCGTTGAAATAAAGGAACATGCGGAAGTAGAAATCGAAGTACTCGTTCACGGAATGATGTGCATGTTCCAATCGAAGCGGTCGCTATTAGGCAATTACTTTGAGTACCAGGGTAAAGCAATGAAAATAGAAAATCGCCAAGCACAGAACAATATGATTTTGCATGATAAAGAGCGTGGCAATAAATAC
Organism: Bacillota bacterium; assembly: GCA_021821235.1. The sequence continues at coordinate 3,979 of JAKACS010000227.1, read as the reverse complement.
CCTATTTTTGAAGACGAGAATGGGACGCATATCATGAGCCCAAATGATGTTTGTATTATCGATGAATTGCAGGACATGCTTGAAGCCGGAGTCGATTCCTTTAAAATTGACGGCATTCTAAAAAGCTCTGAATATATTCAGGAAGTAACAAAAGCGTACCGGCAGGCCATTGATTTATATTTTGAAGATCCCGATCGTTACGATGATAAAAAAGACGAACTGCTCGCACATTTGGAAGAGATTCAGCCATCAAACCGCCCGCTTGATACAGGATTCTTTTTCAAAGAAACGGTTTATTAAAGCACATAGCTGATTTTATTCTTTTGATTGAAGCGGAATGGAATAAGAAGAAAATGTAAAAGGAGGTTTTTGACCGTGAATGCAGTGAAGAATAAGATTTCCGAAATCATTAACGGAAAACGCGTAATAGTGAAAAAGCCGGAACTCCTTGCACCGGCAGGAAATCTTGAAAAGTTAAAAATCGCTGTTCAGTATGGCGCAGACGCTGTCTTTATTGGCGGACAGGAATATGGACTCCGCTCAAACGCCGACAACTTTACGTTTGAAGAGATGAAAGAAGGCGTGGAGTTTGCAAAGAAATACGGTGCAAAAATCTATGTAACGACAAATATTTTTGCCCATAATGAAAATATTGACGGACTTGAGGACTATCTGCTTGGCTTAAAAGAGGCTGGAGTAGCCGGCATTATTGTTGCGGATCCACTGATCATTGAAACATGCCGCCGAATTGCTCCAGAAATTGAGATCCATTTAAGCACCCAGCAGTCGCTGTCAAACTGGAAAGCGGTGCAATTTTGGAAGGAAGAAGGGCTGCAGCGCGTTGTCCTTGCCCGCGAAACAAGCGCTGAAGAAATTCGCGAAATGAAGGAAAAGGTTGATATTGAAATCGAATCCTTTATTCATGGAGCAATGTGTATTGCTTATTCCGGTCGCTGTACGCTTAGCAATCATATGACGGCAAGGGATTCAAACAGGGGTGGCTGCTGCCAGTCATGCCGCTGGGATTATGACTTGTACGAGCTTGAAGACAACACGGAAAAAGCACTGTTTGCACAAGATGATTCACCGTTTGCCATGAGCCCGAAGGATCTAAATCTCATTCAATCCATTCCGAAGATGATCGAACTGGGGATTGACAGCTTAAAAATTGAAGGCCGGATGAAATCGATTCACTATATTGCAACTGTTGTTAGTGTGTATCGAAAAGTGATCGATGCTTACTGCACTGACCCGGACAACTTTGTTATCAAGCAGGAATGGCTCGAGGAGCTTGATAAATGTGCAAACCGGGAAACGGCACCGGCATTTTTTGAAGGGGTGCCAGGGTATAAAGAGCAAATGTTTGGAAATCATAGCAAAAAGACCAGTTTCGAATTTGTCGGTCTTGTGTTAAATTATAATGAGGAAACGCAAATGGTAACGTTGCAGCAAAGGAATCATTTTCGACCGGGAGATGAAGTGGAGTTTTTCGGTCCGGAAATAGAGAATTTCACCCATGTCATTGATAAAATTTGGGATGAAAAAGGCCAGGAACTAGATGCTGCACGACATCCGCTACAAATTGTTCAATTTAAACTGGACAAACCTGTTTATCCAAACAACATGATGCGAAAGGAGAATTAATTCGATGCGCAAGCCTGTTGTGATCGGGGTAACGGGTGGTTCCGGCTCTGGAAAAACAAGTGTGACAAAGGCGATATATGATCAATTTAAAGGGCATTCGATCTTAATGCTTGAACAAGATTTCTATTATAAGGATCAAAGTCATCTTCCTTATGGAGAAAGATTAAAAACGAATTATGACCATCCGCTTGCATTTGATAATGATTTGCTGATTGAACATATCGAAACGCTTTTAAAGTGGGAACCAATCAACAAACCAGTTTACGATTATTCGATGCATACCCGTTCGCGGGAAGTCATTCGCGTCGAGCCGAAAGATGTGATTATCCTTGAAGGAATTCTCGTGTTGGAAGATGAGCGGCTCCGCAATTTAATGGACATTAAATTATATGTCGATACGGATGCTGATTTAAGAATTATCCGCAGGTTGATGCGTGACATCAAAGATCGCGGCCGGACGATCGATTCGGTGATTGAACAATACGTGAATGTTGTTCGGCCGATGCATAATCAATTTATTGAGCCGACTAAGCGTTATGCGGATCTGATCATTCCGGAGGGCGGTCATAATCATGTTGCGATAGATTTAATGGTCACCAAAATTCAAACAATTCTTGAACAAAAATCAATTTTATGAAACAATAGCAGTAAAAAAATAGCTGAATGGTACCAATGAATGTTGCGCGCCCTTTCAAAAAGGACGCGCTGCTATATATTCATGTCTTAGAAGACAGTAAAACTACATATATTAAATACACAATTCTAATGGGGGATTGTGAAGACTAGAAGGAGTGAAGGGTTTTGGCTACAGAGAAAGTATTTCCAATGACACAAGCAGGGAAAGAAAAATTGGAGCAGGAAATTGAGTATTTAAAAACAGTAAAAAGGAAAGAAGTCGTTGAACGGATCAAAATTGCCAGAAGCTTCGGAGATTTATCCGAAAATTCTGAGTATGATTCTGCCAAGGAAGAGCAAGCGTTTGTTGAGGGGCGTATCACAACGCTCGAAAATATGATCCGCAATGCGAAAATTATTGAAGAGGATGAGATGGCGAGCGACACTGTCACATTGGGCAGATCCGTCACTTTCATCGAGCTCCCGGATGGCGAAGAAGAAACATACACCATTGTTGGCAGTGCTGAAGCAGATCCTTTTGAAGGGAAAATTTCCAATGATTCTCCGATTGCCAAAAGCCTGATTGGAAGAAAAGTTGGCGAAGAAGTGACAGTTCAAACTCCAGGAGGAGAGATGAACGTCCGGATTGTCTCGATTAAATAGAATTAAACAAAAATGGGTTCATATCTGTTTGAAATCAAGGCGCCTCGTCAAAACTTTTGATGAGGTGTTTTTATGTGGAGAAAAAGAATGCTTGGCTGGCTATTCATTATCATGTTTGGCTTTTTACTGCTCGTTTTTCGCTTAATGCAAATTCAGCTTTTTGCAACAGAATCTTTTTCGAAACACCATATAAATTTAATCGAGGAAAGTGTTAAGCAGCGGTCGCAGGAATTTGTGGTTGATAATGGAAGGGGTCTTTTTTTGGACCGAAATGGCAATCGATTGAATGGGAAAAAAGTCTATGTTCTTGTACTGTTTCCTTTTTTAAAAAATACCGACTGGGATCGCGGGAAAGTCGCGCAGCTAACCGGAATCCCCAGCACATTACTCGATAATGCAGTGAACAAGGCGAAGAAACCGTTCGTTCTTGGCCAGTCTGACCCATTTACCCTGACGGAGACACAAATGAAGCAAATCAATGCTTTAAACATCCCTGGCGTCTTTGCCATTGCTAAAAGACAGGATCGCGCAGATCTCGCTGCACAGCAATTGATCGGTTTAACAGGGGAAAATCAAAAGGAATTCATGAGGCGCTATCCAGACAAAGCACGATCATCGCAGACATTGATCGGCGTTTCCGGGCTTGAACAAAGTTTTGATGAGTTTCTTCTTCCTGAAGGAAAGGCAAAGCTTGTCTACCATGTTGATGGGAATGGTGCGCCACTTTTTGGTTTAAATGTACGCTATACGGATCCGGCTAATCCATATTACCCTGTCAATATTCGCACGACCGTCGATAAAGCGATCCAAGGTCAAGCTGAAGCCCTGCTCGATGCTAATCATATTCAAAAAGGCGGAATTGTTTTACTCGATATTAAAAGCAATACCATCTTGGCTCTCGTTTCTCGCCCAAAGATCAATCAAAAAACGCCATATATAGGAAATGGCATAACCAATATGATGGTCAAGCAGCAAATCATCGGTTCTGTTTTTAAAACCGTTGTAGCTGCCGCCGCTATCGACGGAAATTTAGATGATCCAAAGAGACGTTTTGATT
>JAKACS010000226.1 GCA_021821235.1 Bacillota bacterium | reverse complement strand
ATACACAAAAAAATGAAAGCAAAAAAACACGGTTTCCGGTTGAGTTGATTGAGGTAATGCTGAATCAAATCAACTCCGAACCGGAGAAATATGTTAATTATCCAGTGGAAGATTAACAAAACCCCCCTCGTGCGTGCATGAGGGGGGTTTTGATATCTGTGTTACCATTCATCATTTTCGGATTTGGGTCGATACAGCCGAAAGTTTCCGGAATCCAATCGCGTCCTTGTTTTTTCGGCGATTCGGTCATTGCAGGCTTGGCACATGTACGTATGGATTGGCCGGTTTCGCAGCCGCTTTGCCTGCAAGGTTTCATCATCTATTGCTTCAATCTTATCACAAATCACACATTTTACGCGCATCTTCACACACCTCAACTCAGATCTTTAAAGCTTACTACTAGTATATCATGTCGGGAAATGATAGGATAATTAAACTGATGAATCAAATTTCACCCGAAATCCAAGCCTGCCTCGTTGCTTGCTGAATAAAAAAGATCGTAGTAAGATGAGGATAGCTGTGACACAGCACAAGGGACAAAGAAAGGGTTGGAAATATGGCAAATGAAGTGGAAAAGAAATTAATCAAACCTTTATTTGACGAGCTTCAGAAGGAGAGATTCGTCACGATCGCAACGGTTGATTTCGAAACAGGTGGGCCGAATGTGAGTGCAATTTCCTGGGTTCTTGCAAAAGACGAAAGCACAATCTATTTTGCGGTCGATCAGCGTTCACGAATCATTCAAAATTTAAAAAAGAACCAATTGGCAGTTATTAACCTAATTGCAAATGAATCTACATATTCGATTCAAGGGGTGGCTGGCATCAAACAAGAACGATTGAATGATGTTCCGTTGAAGCTTGCCCTCGTGGAAGTAAAAATCAATGAAGTGCGAGATGTGATGTTTTACGGTTCCAAAATTACCGCTGTCCCGCAGTATGACAAAACATACGATAAAGCAGCCGCTGCTAAATTGGATAACCAGGTATTGGAGGCAATGAAAAAAGCTTAGCCGTTTTAGGGCTAGGCTTTTATTTTTTATAGTTGGACTCTTTTTCTTGTTTATTTTCCAAGTTCTGTTTTTCGTTTGGCGATAGTTTATTCTTCTGATCCTCAGGTCCGTTCTTTGGATTCGGTGTGATCATGTCGCCTGGTATTTCAGGCATTAAGCGACCTGCAATATCAGAAAGTTCGTTCATAATTCCCTGCACAGGCTTTCCTTTCTTTATTTCTGTCCCGATTTCCTTTAAGCGCTGGGTTGTATCAGGATCAGCCACTACAATGGCATTCGCTCCATGGGGATCCTTTTTTAAACTTTCTGCAACGGAATATTTGATTGTACCAACTTGGGAACGGTCAATTTTTGAATTGACATCAATGCCGACGATCGCAAATCTTCCTAAAACCACTGCTGTTGCATCATGAACATTTGGCACACTTGTAGCAAGCTCAACCAAGTGCTTCGAAATCTCTTGGCCCGTTTTTCGATCCACTTCCTGTATTGTACTGTTCTTGACATTCACCGACTGCGGATGGCTGCTTTGCCCGGTATTTTTCGTTTGGTTGCAGGCTGCTAATAGGGAAAAAAGAGCAATTGCAATCAATGCTTTTTTCATTTCAATCCACCTCTGTTTTAAACTGATCCATATATGCCCCTATTGGTAAAAAATAAAGGCCAGTTGTTCTTTATCTCACAAATATTGTGCGGAATTTCTTCTATCTTTATTCGGATAAACATATATTTTACCAAGGTTTAGGCAATAACGCGTCGGTCCAGAAATATTTACCCTAATTCAAGAGAAGCGGGAGGCGTCAGATTGAGTAAAATTTACGTATTAGATACAAACGTCTTGTTACAAGACCCGTATTCCATTTTCTCTTTTGAGGATAATGAGGTGATTATTCCTGCAGTTGTACTTGAAGAGGTAGACTCGAAAAAAAGGTATATGGATGAAATCGGAAGAAATGCAAGGCATGTTTCCCGGATGATTGACAATTTGCGGGCATCTGGAAAATTGCATGAAAAAATCCTCCTTGAAAATGGGGGTACATTGAGAATTGAGCTAAATCACCGTTCTTTTCACGAGCTTCAAGATATTTTTGTTGAAAAAACAAACGATAATCGGATTCTTGCAGTTGCGAAAAATTTATACTTAGAAGAACAAACAAAGGAAAATGGGAAAAAAGTAATCCTTGTTAGCAAAGATGCCCTTGTTCGCGTAAAAGCCGATGCGCTCGGGATTAATGCGGAGGATTTTTTAAGCGATCGCGTTGTCGAGGTAGACCATATTTATACCGGTTTTCTCGAGGTCTATGTACCGGTTGAATTATTGGGTCGCTTTTATGAAAAGGGAGAGCTTCTGTTGGCAGAAATTGCCAACCACCCTTTTTATCCAAACCAGTTTTTACTCATCAAAGATGCGCTCGGAAGTTCATCTTCTGCTGTAGGGATCGTGGATAAAACAAGCATGAAAGTCAAAAAGCTTGTTTTAAACCAGGAACATGTCTGGGGAATTCATCCTCGCAATGTTCAGCAAACAATGGCGATCGAACTACTTTTGCGCAAAGACATCCCGCTCGTCACAATGATTGGCAAGGCAGGAACGGGAAAAACGCTTTTGGCACTTGCATCAGGCTTACTACAAACAGAGGATTTGCAAGAATATAAAAAACTGCTTGTTGCCCGGCCGATTGTCCCTGTTGGCAAAGATCTGGGCTTCCTGCCTGGTGAAAAGCAGGAAAAGCTGAGACCATGGATGCAGCCGATTTTTGACAACCTGGAGTTTCTATTTAATACGAAAAAACCTGGCGAACTGGATGCGATTTTGGCGGGAATGGGCTCCATCGAGGTGGAAGCATTGACATACATTCGCGGGAGAAGCCTGCCAGACCAGTTTATTATTGTAGATGAAGCCCAAAATTTAACCAAGCATGAAGTTAAAACGATTTTAACAAGGGTGGGGGAAGGCAGCAAAATTGTGCTAATGGGCGATCCGGAACAAATTGACCATCCTTATTTAGATGCTTACAACAACGGACTGACATATGTAGTGGAAAAGTTTAAAGACCAGGCGATCTCCGGACATGTGAAATTGCTAAAAGGCGAGCGCTCCGGTCTTGCAAGACTGGCTGCCGAACTGCTATAAGAAAACCATCCCCGCATCAAACCTTTAATTTGAAGAAAGAAATAACGAACGAGTGCCATGTTGGCACTCGTTTGCAATTATTTTATGATAAAGGCTTTTACATTTTTTATTGGCTGTTGCCGATTTGAGCCATCGCTGTAATAAATATGAACAGGCCCATCTGCACCGAGCGGTTTGCCGTTATCCGAAAATCCAAGAATCAGCTCATAAGCTGTTTCTAATGGCATTTCTACCTGTTTGTCCAAGCACTCGATCACAAGTGACTTGGCATCTGCGTTTGGTTCGGCATTTTCAAGAAAGGGCTTGAATCGCATCGCAAAAGATCCGGTTAATAGTTTTTCTTTTTCAAATTTCTTTTCCGATTTCAAGGTTGGTGGATAAATAGCACCTTCAATGATTTCGCGATCCCAATGTTTTGAGATCGACTTCGTATACGCTTCCAATTCATCAGTGGCATTCTGCTTTGTTTCAAAGTAAGTCATTAAGTCGATTTTCCGGTCATCAAAAATCCAAACCCCTGGATCAAGTGTGATTGTGTATTTCACATTTCCTGAAATAAGTAGAATTTTATCCATTGTCAAATTCCCCCTAGCTCTTATCAAAACAAGTATAGCTTTTTTTTGTCAATCTGTCATTTCCGGTTATTAAAGCCATGACCAAACGAACTTTATTTGCTTATTTGCGGTTCAATTCCAATATGTTTCAATGGATAGACTCTTGCAATTTATGCTAGATAACGGTAAAATTTAAAGATAAGTTGGGTAATCGCTCGGAAACGGGGGGATCAATGTTGGCGTCTGAAATGATCGTGAATCATCAAGAAAAAGCTTACGCCTTGCTGCAGGCTGACGCTGAGAAAATTTTAAAGCTGATTAAAGTGCAAATGGATAATCTTACGATGCCTCAATGCCCTCTTTATGAAGAGGTATTGGATACACAAATGTTTGGTTTATCGAGAGAGATTGACTTTGCAGTTCGCCTCGGTTTAATTGACGGAGAAATTGGAAAAGCCATTTTAGATAAATTAGAAAGGGAACTATCCGCACTTCATGAGGCATCGATAAAAAAATAACGAACAAACTCAAACACAACTGTTTGGGTTTTTTTTCTCTATATGAAATTTTGAAAAAAGTAGTTTTTCCTCACGTATTAATGTTATTTATCCATTATAATAGAATCAAAACGAAAATTGAGGGCGAGTTTTCATGTTCAAGAAGATTTTAAAGTCATATGACTATTCATTAATCATTGCCATTTTCCTTTTATCGGCCTTTGGTCTGGTAATGGTTTACAGTGCCAGCATGGCTTCAGCCGTCCAAAGATACGGGGTTGCAAGTGACTACTTTTATCAAAGACAGAAAATCTTTTTGATCGGTGCGGCTGTGATCTTTGTTCTCACTGCATTATTTCCTTATAAAGCGATGAAAAGCAATCGAATTTTAGCACCAATGGTACTGCTGTCATTAGTGGGACTCTTCGCTCTTTTTGTATTTGGCCATTTGGCTGGCGGGGCGCAAAGCTGGTTTAAGATTGGGGCACTCAGCCTACAGCCGTCAGAATTTGTCAAACTTTGCGTGATTATTTATTTAGCGGCTGTCTATGCTAAAAAGCAAGCCTATGTAAATGAGTTTAACAAAGGGGTGCTTCCTCCGTTAGCTTATTTAGTGTTAGTTAGTGCTTTAATTGCCATCCAGCCGGACTTTGGAACAGCGATGATTATCGTTTTAATTGCTGGTACGATTCTGATGTCTTCAGGAATGAACTTTAAAAATTTCGCCAAGCTGATTATAATGGGATTGATTCTTATTGCACCATTTTTGCTCATTTTAAAAGGAGAAATTTTCTCGACAAAGCGTGTAGATCGTTTTGCCGTGATGAACGATCCATTTGCTACGGAAAAAACCTCCGGCTTCCAAATGGCGAATTCTTACATTGCGATTGGCTCAGGAGGGGTAAACGGCCTTGGTTTGGGACGGGGTGTCCAAAAGCTCGGTTACTTGCCTGAGGCACATACGGACTTTATAATGGCTGTTATTGCAGAAGAACTGGGAGTCTGGGGAGTCGGTTTTGTCATTATTCTTCTTGCCTATATTGTACTGCGGGGGATCCGGATTGCTTTAAAATGTACAGACCCTTTTGGTAGTTTATTGGCGATCGGAATCTCTAGTATGATTGGAATCCAGACATTTATTAATCTTGGAGGGGTTTCTGGATTAATTCCATTAACAGGTGTACCGCTTCCGTTTGTCAGCTATGGCGGTTCTTCCTTAATTCAGTTGGCAATTGCGACAGGAATCCTTGCCAATGTCTCCATGTTTGTCAATTATGAGGAAAAGTATAGACCGAAAAAAGAGCAAATAGACAAATCTGCAAAACAATCTGGTTCAGTTTTTCAAATGCGGACATAAAATAAACGCACAAGAGGTTTAGCTCCTGTGCGTTTTTTTATATCATGAAAACAAAAAATGAGTGCGTTTAAAAGTTCAATCATTTGTCAGTCGCATTCCTTGACCGTTATAATGATGGTAAAGGCCATTCACCCAACCGAATTGTTAAGTGTTCGCCATATTCACTATTGTAATAGTGAATAGAGTAAATTCCTATTTTATTGCAAATTTTATTCAAAAAAAGTTCACAAAAATGTACAAAAGTGTGATTTAATATACAGTGAAAGTATTTCTGTATTGATCTCTTTACATCAATCATTGAATGTTGCCAAACAATAAAGTGAATTGTCACCATCAATCGATCATACCCGCGAATAGATTTCAATAAAATGCCGTTTCATAGAACGATAACTCGTTAATTACAGATCAG
>JAKACS010000225.1 GCA_021821235.1 Bacillota bacterium | reverse complement strand
AATAAAGTTGAAATTTGCGGTGTCGATACATCAAAACTTCCTGTTTTAAAAAACGAAGAAATGAGATTGCTCTTCAAGCAAATGCAAGCTGGCGATATAAGCGCTCGGGAAAAGCTTGTCAACGGAAACTTGAGGCTTGTTTTAAGCGTCATTCAACGCTTTAATAACCGGGGTGAGTTTGTTGATGACCTATTCCAGGTCGGCTGTATCGGTCTTATGAAATCGATTGATAACTTTGATTTATCCCAAAATGTTAAATTTTCCACTTATGCAGTACCAATGATTATCGGAGAAATTCGCCGATACTTGCGCGACAATAATCCGATCCGCGTTTCGAGATCACTTCGGGATATCGCCTATAAAGCTCTTCAAGTAAGGGAACGGCTCATGAGTGAAACATCGAGAGAACCAACAGCGGAAGAAATTGCCCGTGTCTTAGAAGTTCCGCACGAAGAAATTGTATTCGCCCTTGATGCAATTCAAGATCCTGTCTCGCTCTTTGAGCCAATTTACAATGATGGCGGGGATCCAATCTACGTCATGGATCAGTTGAGCGATGAACGCAATAAGGATACACACTGGATTGAAGAAATTGCTTTAAAAGAAGGAATGAGACGGTTAAATGAGCGCGAAAAAATGATTCTCCGCAAGCGATTTTTCCAAGGAAAAACACAGATGGAAGTCGCAGATGAAATTGGGATTTCCCAAGCCCAAGTTTCCAGACTCGAAAAAGCAGCAATCCGGCAAATGAATAAAAATATCCAAACTTAAGCTGTCCACCAAGGGCAGCTTTATTTTTTAGGACGAAAAGGTCTTTTATCCATAAATGTACACATATATTTTTTATAGAGTCAAAAGGCGGGAGGAAAAAGTGGATGGTGAAAATTTCAGAATTTCAAATAAAAGATGTTGTAAATGTGGCGGATGGAAAGAAACTTGGCAATATAGATGATATTGAAATTAATTTATCAACCGGGAAAATTGAAGCAATTGTCATTTCCAGCGGCGGGCGTGTTCTTGGCTTTTTTGGTAAAGACGAGGAAATTGTGATCACATGGAAAAATATTTTAAAAATTGGCCATGATGTCATTTTGGTTCGCTTTAAAGGAAATGATGAAAAGATACCGAATGATGCCGAATAAGATAATCGTACATGACCAATTTACCATCATATGGTACACTAGAGAAAACTTAAATGAGGGGAAAGCATGGAACCATTTATAATACAAAAGCAATCTTATTTTTCAATTCAGCCATGGACGGATCAATTTCCCGGCCTTGCTGCTGGAATGACGACAAAAAACGACGGGGAGAGCAAAGGAGTTTACTACAGTTTGAACCTTGGGTTTCATGTCGGCGACGAACTTGCGGCCGTATGCGCGAACAGGGAAAAAATAGGAAAGCAAATGGGGTTTCCTGTCCAAAACTGGGTTGGAGCCGAGCAGACTCACGGATCCGTTATTCAAAAGGTTTCAAAAACGGATTGCGGGAAGGGCTCTCTCTCCTATGATGATTCCTTTAAAGATACAGACGGATTTTATACAAATGAAGACGGCATCCTGCTTACGCTTTGCTATGCGGATTGTGTTCCGATCTTTTTCCTTGCACCCAAGAAAAAGATGATCGGCATTGCGCATGCGGGCTGGAAAGGTACGGTAAAGCAAATTGCTGCACGGATGATAAAATTGTGGGAGCAGGAAGGAATTCAGCCAAAAGATATTTTTGTCGCAATTGGCCCATCTATTTGTGAAAAATGTTATATTGTAGATAATCGTGTTGTTGATTTAGTTCAAAATATACTAGAAGATGTCAACGAAAAACCATATAATTTAATCACAGCAGGTCAATATTCGTTAAACTTGCAAAAAACAAACAAACTGTTATTGGAAAAAGCGGGTGTGCCGCCGCAAAATATTCTGCTGACCGGATACTGCTCAAGCTGTGACAACGGCCATTTTTTCTCCCACCGCCGTGATAAGGGGCAGACTGGAAGGATGGTAAGCTTTATCGGTTGGAAGGAGGATCAATCCGTATCATGAAAGTTGCTGTAAAACTTGAAGCTATTCAACAACAAATCGTTGATGCTTGCTTCAAGGTTCATCGGAATCCCAATGAGGTTCGCCTGATTGCTGTGACAAAATACGTCAGCACTTCCAGAGCACAAGAGGCACTTGATGCCGGAATTTGCGATCTTGGCGAAAATCGAGATGAAGGTCTGCTCGAAAAATGGCAAGTGTTAAAGGACAAGCCTGTCTGGCATTTTATTGGCTCACTGCAAACACGAAAAGTGAAAAATATCATTGATAAAATCGATTATATTCATTCATTGGACCGGCTATCTTTAGCAGAAGAAATTCAAAAGCGTACTTCCCAAAAGATAAAATGCCTGATTCAGGTGAATGTTTCAGGTGAAGAAACCAAGCATGGAATCTATCCTAATGAAGTCATCCCATTTGTTGAACAACTTCAGGCATTTGATAAAATTGTCATTGTCGGCTTAATGACGATGGCTCCGCTGACAAACGACGAAGAAGAATTGCGCAATTGTTTCCTGCGATTGAGAGAACTTCGCGACCAAGTAAAAGCCCGCCAGTTCGCTGCTGCACCATGTGAGCATCTTTCGATGGGAATGTCGAATGATTTTCAAATCGCGGTAGAAGAGGGTGCGACAATGGTACGAATAGGAACGGCGCTTGTCGGTGAAGATGAAGACGAAGAGAGGGTGGCAAAATGAGTATTAAATCTAAAATAAAAACATTCTTCTTTCTAGATGATGAATATGATGATGATGAAGAATATGAAGAAGTACCAGAGCCGGCAAAGCAGCCGCAAAGGACGCAGCATCAGACTAAGACACCAAATGTCGTCAGCTTGCAAAGCGTACAAAAATCAGCAAAGGTCATTTTAATCGAACCGCGTGTGTACGCAGAAGCACAGGAAGTGGCTGATCATTTAAAAAGCAGGCGGGCAGTTGTCGTTAACCTGCAGCGGATTGACCACGATCAGGCAAAGCGGATTGTTGATTTTTTAAGCGGTACCGTATATGCGATAGGCGGCGATATTCAACGGATTGGCACAAGTATTTTTCTCTGTACGCCAGATAATGTGGAGATCGCCGGAAATATTTCTGAGATCGTCCAAGAACATGATTTCCAAGATACGAGGTGGTAAATTAACATGTTAACTCTTACTAACATTTTAACAAGTGTGATTACGTATTATTCCTATGCATTAATTATTTATATTTTTATGTCGTGGTTTCCAAATGCAAGGGAGACTGCTATTGGCAAATTTCTTGCAAGAATTTGTGAACCATATCTCGAACCGTTTCGCAGATTTATTCCGCCGATCGGAATGATTGACTTTTCCCCGATCATTGCTATTTTAGTATTAAATTTTGCAGCTTCCGGTCTTGGGCAAGTTTTTAGCTGGATAGCCTAGTTAATGGAGTCCTTATGAACATTTACCAGCATTTTCGACCGGAAGAAAAGGACTTCATTGATCAGGTTCTGAATTGGAAAACCAGTGTCGAAAGAACCCACGTACCGAGGCTAACCGACTTTCTTGATCCACGCGAACAGCAGATTGTCAAACTGCTTGTCGGAGAGAATTCGGATGTGCAGACAGCGTTTTTTGGCGGAATATCTGTCTCTGAACGGCAAAGGGCACTAATCCTCCCTGATTATTTAACTGCTGGCAGGAATGATTTCCACATTCGCTTATATGAAGTTGACTATCCCAGCAAATTCATAACTGTTGAGCACCCTCAAGTTCTGGGCACTTTAATGTCAGTTGGCCTGAAACGGGGGAAATTTGGCGACATTCTTGTAAAAGACAAACAAATTCAACTTTTTGTCAGTGAAGAAGTGGGCGATTATGTTGAAATGCAAGTGAAATCGATCGGCAAAGCAGCAGTGCGACTGCTGCTGCAGCCGCTTGATAAGGCAATGGTGATAGAAGATACATGGGATGAAGAGGATTTGACCGTTTCGTCGCTTCGTCTCGACACTGCTGTTTCTGGAATTTATCATCTGGCAAGGCAAAAATCGCAATCGTTAATTCAAGCAGGTCTTGTCAAAGTCAATTGGGCACTTATTGAGAATCCATCGTTTGAAATAAAGGAAAGCGACATGATTTCAGCTCGTGGTCACGGCAGAGCGAAAATTTTGTCTATTGAGGGAAAGACAAAGAAAGAAAAATGGCGAATTATCGTCGGAAAACAAAAATAATTTGTTTTGTAGCAGGAATTACTTGAAAATTGTCGAATGAATCTATTATACATAAATGCTGACAATTCATTATGGAGGTGGCACCATGCCATTAACACCGTTAGATATACACAACAAAGAATTTACAAAAGGTTTTAGAGGTTATGATGAAGATGAGGTAAATGAGTTTCTTGACCAAGTCATAAAAGATTACGAATTGGTATTGCGTGAAAAAAAAGACTTGGAAGAACGCCTTGCAGAAATGAAGGAGCGTTTAAACCATTTTTCCAATATAGAAGAGACACTGAACAAATCAATTGTCATTGCTCAGGAAGCTGGAGAAGAGGTAAAACGTAACGCGCAAAAAGAAGCAAAGCTGATTATTAAGGAAGCGGAGAAAAATGCCGACCGGATCATCAATGAATCATTATCGAAAGCAAGAAAAATTGCGCTCGAAATTGAAGAACTGAAAAAACAGTCGAAGGTCTTCCGCACACGTTTTAAGATGCTCGTTGAAGCTCAGCTCGATCTGCTGAACAATGATGATTGGGATCATTTGCTTGAGTACGAGCTGGATGCAACTGAATTGAAAGCCAATCAAGAGGAAGATTCGCTGGCATAGCTTGACGGACAAGCATCCTATCGACTATAATTTTTCAATAAGCAATATAGCCGTTTAATGACAGTGAAGGGGACAGTACATTTTTCGGAACTTTTTCATAGCGAGCCGGGAGTGGTGAAAGCCTGGCAAAAAGGGAAAAATGGGATCACCCTGGAGTTCCGTGCTGAAATCCAACTCAATTGGGAATTAAGCATCGGCGGGTTGTTCACGTTACGAATAAACGAAGAGGACAGCATTTTTTGAGAGTGCTGTCAATCAGGGTGGTACCACGGGAATCAAACCTTCTCGTCCCTATTTGGGATGAGGAGGTTTTTTTTGCGAATCAAAATTTATTTCGATAAATTCTGATTTGCATTAATTCAACTACGTCTCTGTCTTCGTCCAAAGGACTCGCCCGCCGACGAGTTTACATTTATTTAGCAAAAGCAATCAGTAACAGGAGGAAATGGCAATGGAATACAAAGATACGTTATTAATGCCGCAGACAGATTTTCCGATGCGCGGCAATCTTCCAAACCGAGAACCTGAAATTCAGGCGAAATGGGGAGAAATGGATATTTATAAACAAGTGCAAGAGCGGACAAAAGATCGCCCAATGTTCGTGCTGCACGATGGCCCGCCATATGCAAATGGCGATATCCATATGGGGCATGCGCTAAACAAAATACTAAAAGATTTCATTGTTCGCTACAAATCGATGAGCGGCTATAATGCACCATATGTACCAGGCTGGGATACGCACGGACTGCCAATTGAACAGGCATTGACAAATAAAGGCGTAAAGCGGAAAGAAATGAGCGTTGCAGAATTCCGTAAGCTTTGTGCCGAATATGCCTTACAGCAAATCGACAACCAACGTTCCCAATTTAAACGTCTAGGGGTTCGCGGCGACTGGGAAAACCCATATATTACACTGAAACCTGAATACGAAGCGCAGCAAATTAAAGTGTTTGGCGAAATGGCGAAAAAAGGCTACATTTATAAAGGGAAAAAGCCTGTTTACTGGTCACCTTCCAGCGAATCGGCATTGGCAGAAGCAGAAATTGAATACAATGACAAACGTTCTCCATCCATTTACGTTGCCTTTAAAGTCAAAGATGGAAAAAATGTTTTAGATACTGATACAAATATCGTTATTTGGAC
>JAKACS010000224.1 GCA_021821235.1 Bacillota bacterium | reverse complement strand
CCAATCATTTCACCAAGCTGGAAGCCCTTGGATTCTTCCGGCAGCTCGTAATCCAAGTTTTCTTCCACATCTTTTTCCAAAAGATCTTTTATACTTAAGGATAAACGCTGTTCTCCTTCATTTACATCAAGAACTTTTACTTTTACTTCCTGTCCTTCTTTCAGCACTTCATGCGGTGTTCCAATATGTTTATGGGCAATTTGGGAAATGTGAACAAGTCCCTCTACTCCTGGGAAGACTTCTACAAACGCGCCATAGGAAACAAGGCGCTTGACTACACCTGTATGCACACTGCCTTTCGGTGCCCTTTCTGCAATATTCGCCCATGGTCCCGGCAATGTCTCTTTAATCGACAACGAAATTCGCTCATTGTCACGATCCACATTTAAAACCTTTACTTGCACCTTTTGCCCTTCTTGAACAACATCGGCAGGCTTATCAACATGCTCATGGGAAAGTTGGGAGATATGCACAAGGCCGTCAATCCCGCCAATATCTACAAACGCACCGAAGTCCGTTATCCGCTGAACCGTACCTTCCAATACCTGTCCCGGAGCAAGGGAATCAAGAACAGTTTGTTTTTTTCTACCTTTTTCTTCTTCTACTACTGCACGATGGGATAATATTAAGCGGTTTTTCTCTTTGTCCAATTCTACAATTTTAAAGGAAAGGGTACGCCCTTTATAATCGGAGAAATCCTCAACAAAATGGGCCTCAACAAGGGAAGCCGGAACAAAGCCGCGCACGCCTAAATCAACAACTAGGCCACCTTTTACAACATCCTTAACTTCGGCATCAAAAATTTCGCCCTTTTCAAACGTCTGCTCCAACTTTTCCCAAGCCTTTTTCGCATCGATTTTGCGCTTTGATAAAATGAGCGCTTCTTCTTCTACTTTTAGCACTTCCAGTTCAAGCATATCTTCTTCAGCAACAGCATCTGAAGCTTTTTCAATGTGAAGACTTGAAAGTTCGCTAATCGGAATGATGCCATCAAGCTTGCTATCTTGAATATCGACAATCACTTGTTTCTCTTCTACTTTTGTAACTTTTCCGGTTACTGTGTCACCAATTTCAAAACTTTTAACTTCGATCTGGTTCATATCTTCCGTCATATGTACTCCTCCTTAATCACTTGACTGATAAAAATATATCTTTTGGTGCATGTCCAACATGCACGCTGGATAAAAAACAGATTCAGCAACAAAAAAGAAAATTCAAAAAAAGACCCTTTAAATAAACTTCTTATAAAAGCCTTGTTTTGTCAAGCAGAAAACTGTTTATGCCCAGTAATAAGTTTATGAATTTCGGACATAATTAATTCAGTCGCTTCTTCTGCCGAAGCCCTCCTTTTTCTTATTTCATCCATCTCAATCGGTTTTCCATATACGACTTTTAGTTTCCGGAAAGCTTTATATGGACCGATGATTGCACAAGGAACAACTGTTGCCTGTGAACGCAATGCAAAAAAGCCTGCACCAGCTAGACCCTTTCCAAGTTCGCCTGTCTTGCTTCTTGTTCCTTCCGGGAACAGCCCTAATACATGCCCTTCTTTCAATACAGTTAAACCTTTTCGTAATGCTTCACGGTCACTCATTCCTCTTTTCACCGGAAAAGCATTGCACTTCCGGATGACATCACCTAATACAGGGGTCTTGAACAGCTCTTCTTTTGCCATAAAATAGACAGGTCTTGGTGTAGTGATTCCGACGACTGGAGGATCAAAATTATGGATATGGTTCGTGCAGAGAAGCACCCCCCCTTCTTTCGGAAAATTTTCCAGTCCAACAATTTCAATGCGAAATAGAGGGGTGAAAATCGATTTAACAACCGATCGTGCGAATGAATAAAAGGTCATACATTTTCCATCCTTTCATGCACAATGGCCATTATTTTTCCAACAACATCAGAAATGGTTAGCGACGTGGTGTCAATTGCCACTGCATCATCAGCCTTTTTTAAGGGGGCAAATTCCCGTTCTGAGTCAATCTGATCGCGCTTCGCAATATCATCCTTCAACTGTTCAAGATTGGAAGGAAATCCTTTTTGGATGTTTTCCTCATGGCGGCGTTTCGCCCTTTCCTCGACACTGGCAAGTAAAAAGATTTTTACTTCCGCATGCGGCAATACATGGGTGCCAATATCTCTGCCATCCATCACAACACCGCCTTCTTTGGCAAATTCCTGTTGCCTTTTCACCATTTCTTTCCGGACTTTCTCTTGTTTGGCCACAAGTGAAACAGAATTGGTCACTTCACTCGTTCGAATCGCCATTGTAACGTCTTGATGATCTACATAAACAAGCTGACCATTTTCAGATGGAACAAGCCGAATGTCTATGGTGAGCAATGCATTGAATAAAGCATCTTCATCCTCAAGGTTCACATGGTCGGCAATTGCTTTATATGTTAAGGCCCGGTACATCGCACCCGTATCGATATAAATATAAGCCAATTTTTCAGCAACAATTTTCGCTACAGTACTTTTTCCAGCAGCTGCCGGGCCATCTATAGCAATGGATAATTTTTTCTCCATAGTTCCTCCTAAATTCAAAAGCTAGTCAAACAGTTTTTGCAACTTTTTCCATTTGCTTGAAGCGAAAATATTTAGAGTCATTTATAAAGCAAACACAAAAAAGCCCACTTATGTATCCCGATATTTATTGTACCATAAGAACAAATGAACCTCTCTTTTTTCGCTTGCCCTTAATCAAAAGTGTCAAATTTATTTTCCCTTAAACGTTTCAAGGATTTCCACCTTCGTATTTTCGTTTACCCCTTCATATTTTGTCATTTGCGTCAACTTCGGAAAAGCATTCACCTGATGAAAAAACCATTGCGAAAACAAAAGAACGCCAAACTGAATAATCACAACTTTTATCATAATTCTCTCAACTGTTTTCATGCGAACACCCCGCCACTTAATCTATTTCTATTATTCGACGGAATGACGTTTTTATTCTAGGTGAGAAGCCCCTTCTTCTTGATTTCAAGCTGTCTTTCAAAGCAAAAACGAAGCAGCAGTTGCCGCTCCAAATTGGAAATGTCATTAAATTGCAATGAAAGTTTGTTCATCGTCTCGTTATAGCGGATGATCCTGACAACTCGGCTTCGAAGCGACAGATAATGGCATTCTCCGTTTTGTAATAGGAGCACAATCCATGTTTTTACAATCATATCCGGTTGGAGCGTTTTTTCTTGCGGAATCAACACAGCAGCGCCCCCTGCGCTAAGATCATCCGTAACGGCAGTAAACGGTTGGAATTCATTTCCCAATGGATGGATCGCAACATCAACTGCTGCTTCAATTCGAACATAGTTCCTTCGCTGAATTTTGACTAATCCTTCTGAACCCGGATACGTAAGAACAAGCATTGGAATATTGATTTTCACCCGTCCGACAACCTCCGATTTAAACAAATAAACAGAGGTTCCATCCTGGTCAATGAATGTGGCATTCAACTGAGTCCCGTCAAATAAAAAAGCCGTTTTGTTTGTACGTAAATTAATTGGATAGTCTATATAAAGCAAGTTGTCTTTTCGATCAACTAAGCGGCATTTCAACTTCTCAACCTGCTCCGCATTTTTTAGTTCCAATGTTAAAATATCGCCAATCTGGATCATGGCGTACCATCACTTCCTTCCCCCATCCTGCATCCTTATTATTACATTAAAAAAAAAAAAGGAAAAGCACTTCTTGCTTCTCCTAGAGAACATCCTTATAAACGGCTTCTGCATTTTTTAATTTCACAACTTGTTCTTCTTGGCCAGTATTCGCATTGATAAAAATCCGATACGTGTCTTCGCCAATTGTACCTAAGAATTCATAACATAGAACTTCTTCATTTAAATCATTTACGATTACTGCCTGTCCTTCCTCCATGACTTTCAAGCCGGGATTTAACTTTGTCCGCGCTTGTTCAATTGTCATCGCAGGTGCAGGGAGCTTTCTTTTCTGCAATGATTTTAAGTATTCTTCTGCCGAAAAACCAACAATACTTCCATCGTCTAACGCAACTTTCAGTTTAATCGCTTCGGGATAAATCCGCACATTGTTTTGCATTGTAACATAATTGAAAACACCTATATTGTCATATTGTGTGCTTTCGTATAGTTCCAACCCTTTAAAACCGGCTTGTTGCAAAAAGTCAGCCGCCTTTTTACTTGCCTCATTTAAGCTGATCGATTGTTTTTTTACATCCCTTGCATTGATAAACCAAATCGGGTGTCCACCTTTTTTTGTTAGATCCAAGCTGGCTTCCATGCCAGTTTTTGTGTTTTTTAATGCAATGCTGTAAAATCCATAATCCGAACCTTTGCCGTTTTCCGTTACTTTTACCTCTGTGTTTCCATCAAAATGCACATATTGCTTTGCAATCTTTACAGCCTCTGTACGGGAAATTCTATTGCCTTGAACTTTTTTATAATTTATATCCGTTTTCTGCATATTGGTCATCGTTGGACCAAAATTCGCTTCATCATAGCCGGATACGGTTTTTTCAACGGTCTTGAATCCATCAATGATCGTATTGTCCGCTGCTTCCTTACCTGAAGCAAGCGCCATTTCCACGTCCATCCAGCGCAGATTATTTTTTAAAACCATATGCTGAACATTGCGGAGCTCGTTTTGAATATCCCCGGATTGTTTATAAAGTGTTTGCAATGTCTTGTATTCCTGATCAGAAAGCGGCGTTTTATCCAAATCACGAACCGCTGTTTTATAACTAAAAGTTCCGATATTCGCCAGAAATTCTTCTGTTTTATTAAACGGCAGCAAGGTGAGCGGCAATTGCCCCACATCACCGTGTGCTTGTGAAGTGATCCGCCAAACATCGGCGAGTGCCGGAGAAAGTGATTTCCGCGAATTCATCGCCAGAGTTGTGCCGATTTTGTCATGGAGCAAATCGACTTGATAGGTTAAATCATGAAATGCTCGTTGATAGTTATTTTCAGCATTTAACAGGACCGCATTTTTATCTCGATGCTCCTGGTAACCCCAGTAGGCAGTGCCCGCAACACCAAGAGCAAGAACACCAATTAAAATTCCTCTTATCATAACTGTTCACCCCTTACTTTGCAAAAATATGCTTGCCAATCTTTTTAATTTGCGGTCTGCTCCAGATCCAAGGGCTTGTGGCCGTAGCTGGATTAAAGTAATACAATGCATCACCAGAAGGATCCCAACCGTTTATCGCATCCAATACAGCTTTTTTCGATGTCTCATTTGGAGTAAGCCAAATTTGCCCGTCAGCAACCGCCGTGAAGGCACCTGGTTCAAAAATAACCCCTGACACTGTGTTTGGAAAAGATGGACTTTTAACGCGGTTTAAAATGACGGCTGCAACAGCTACTTGCCCGATATAGGGTTCGCCCCTTGATTCACCGTGTACTGCATTTGCCATTAACTGGATATCATTTTGCGAGAAGCCGTTCGGTGTATTGGCAGCGGTTGGTTTGTTCGGCCTTGGCGCTTGGTTTGCAGAACGATTGTTATTTGCATTCCCGTTAGCATTAGGCGATGTTTGCTGTTTTACGTCTACACCGCCATAATGGGTGAATTTCTTTCCTTGACGGAGTTGGTTTTTAACAAACTGTTCATTATATTTACTCGCTTTAACAAGCTTGGCTTTTGTATCTGCTCCTGCAAGACCATCAACTGGCAGACCGTATTCCTTTTGAAAATTTCTTAACGCCCAATAGGTTCCCCAGCCAAAAACTCCGTCAATTTGACCTTTAAAATAACCAATGTATTGGAGTCTTGATTGAAGTTCAATCACATCGTCCCCAACTGCACCACGCTGGATCACTTGATTTGTAAAGGCATGGACTTTGTTTCGTTCCGCGAGCATTGCAAACGGCAGCACACAAAGGGAGAAAAGAATGAATGACTTAAGTATGATTTGTTTCCGATTCATGCAAAGCAACCCCCATGATGTAAAACTTTTGTTCAATGATCCTATTTTTTGTTAGGCAGGTA
>JAKACS010000223.1 GCA_021821235.1 Bacillota bacterium | reverse complement strand
ATTGCTGCCTTTCAAAAGAAATGGGTGTGATTTTCATGATATTGAAATTCTAATGGTTCAATTCCGGAAAAAGCAGCCAAGTTAGTAGGAGATGGAGTTTCATGAGGTGTTAGGCATTAAAAAAATTAGCGAAGCGCGTCGTGAGCAAGGTCGTCACCATCAATTAGTATTGGAGAATGATTAAAAGGAAGAGATATTCAATCTCTTCCTATTAATCATTCTATCCATTTCACCACATCTTCATATGGTCTGCGCGTTTTAGCTGCTGGATCTTTTACACGATATCCGAAGGCGGCCATAACGGAAATACCGAAATGTCCATCATCCAAAAGTCCTTCTTCCTGCAGCAATTGGTTCATTTTTTTAACGTTGAAGCCTTCAATCGGACAGGAATCGATGCCGATTTGCGCAGCTGCTGTCATCATATTGGCCAGGGCGATATATGTTTGTTTTGAAGCCCAGTCAAAAAGCGGGCGGTCGCCGTCAAGCAGTTGGAAATCATCCTTTTGAAATTCTTCGATTCTTTTCAAATAATTCCTCAAATGATCTCCAGATAGTTTTTTAAATTGGGTAAAGTGGTTCATTAAATAGTCTGAATCATACTGTGTATCAATCCTCGTTCTCGCCAGCAGTATGACAAAATGACTGGCTTCCGGCAATTTGCCAAAAGCTCCCCATGATGTATGTTTAATTTTCTCGCGAAGCTCCGGCTTTTGAACAACGATGAACTTCCAAGGTTCAAAACCAAATGAACTCGGAGAAAGACGGGCCGTCTCAAGGATAAAACGAAAATCATCCTCCGAAATTTTTTTATTGGGATCGAACTCCTTTGTTGCATGGCGAAACCAAAATGCCTCGATGATTTCCTTTTTTACTTGCTCTTTATCGCGCATCTGTTTTTCCTCCCTTTAACATTCTTTTTAGTATTTCCGCAGTTTTAAAAATCTATTTTTGAAAAAAATTAAAAAGCTTCTGCAGCTGATTTATTTTTCGCGACAGGAACGGTGTCTGTTAAAGATTGAATGTTTTTACTAACTTTTGTACTATACGTGAAATCTCCATAGCAGTACGGATAGCGGAAGTTATTCTGATCTCCGCTGCATCTGTAAATCTCAGGCTTTGCTTTCACTTGTTTGAGTGAAAACTGCTTGGCCAATTCTTCGCTATGTTTGCCCCCATTTTGGGCCACATAGTCAATATAGCCAATTCCCATGTTATAGGCTTGAATAATTGTCGGAAAATCGACATTCTTACTTTTTCCATAAACAAGCGCTCTTTGAAAATGTTTGACTCCTGCTTCGATACTTTGCTTTGGATCTTTAATAGAATTGGGGGGCAGCCCTAATGATTCCGAAGCCTGCATCGGATCCCCGCCTTTACCGCGGCTTTCTTGCTGCATTAAAGCAATCAAAACAGTTGTGTAATTTTCCAAATGGTATTTTGCTAATTCAGTCTCGATTAACGGTTTGTATTTTTTAGAATTTGCAAAGGGATCAAACGATAGTTCGGGTAGGCCCCATTGTGATGATTGTTTTATCAAATTAGCCACAATCAAAACGAAAACAAGTAGCAGCAAGATGAACAATGCATTCGACTTTTTGCGTCTTCGTTTTTTCATACCTTTCTCCTCTAATGTTGAATTCTATACTAATACCTATTATACGAAAGGAAAAGGCAAATGTCTTTGCTGAAAGCTTTGGAAAATTTACTGAAATGCAAGTTAGGAAATTATGCATATTATACAATATATAACTTGCATAATTAAGAATGAATGAGTATTATATAGTACAAATCATGTAGAGGGGATTCGTTGTTAACTGCAATGTGTCCCCCTTCTCCACAAAATAAAGGAGGGATTGAACGTGAATATCGAACAACTAGCTGAGACGCGTCAGTTAATCCTCCGTACGATTAAACGGGAAGGCGCTGCGACGATTGCCGAGTTAGCTTCCCTATTCGAAATGACACGCGAAGCAGTACGTCAACAACTTCTGCAGCTTGAACATGATGGCTGGGTTAAGGGATTTTTAAAAAGAGAACCAGGAAACGGCGGAGGGCGGCCGGCTATGCGTTATCACTTAACATCCGAAGGTGAGCACTTGTTTCCCAAACATTATGATTCTCTTACAGTCGAAGTGCTTGATACTGTTGCTGATCAGCTTGGAAAAGATGCGTTAGTGCAAATACTCACCACCATGACGGATGCAAGGGTGCGGGAGTGGGAGCCGCGTCTTCAAGGTCTAAGTCTGGTAAAGCGTGTCGAAGTTTTAAAGGAAATTTATCATGAAAATGACGCTTTTATGGAAATCGAAAATGCAGGTGATCGCCTCTGCCTAATTGAACGGAATTGTCCTTTTTTCAATGTGGCTAAGCGGCGTCCAGCCCTTTGCAGCGTGACTGTCTCTTTACTTACACGCTTACTTGGGCATCGTGTAGTACGTGAAGAGTCTTTTCAAAATGGGGATGGCCGTTGTGTCTTTCGTGTAATGTTAGCCGAGCCGATTCCCGAGGACTTTCCGCACTTCACTCTTGAATCATCTTTATAGGAAAAAGAATGTGAAAAAAAGGGGTAAAATGTTATGGCAGTAGATGCAAAAAGATTAATTACGGAAAATTTTCCGGACGTATTGGAAAAATACTCTGAATTAAACAAAAAAACAAATCAAGGTTTTCAATTTATGGAAGGTGTCAAAGGCTTAATTGAATTATGCGGTGACGATCCAAACCGAGATGGCCTTCAAGAAACTCCTTATCGTGTGCTTAAGGCATTCCTTGAATATACAGAAGGCTACCGGGAAGATCCAAAACTTCATCTAGAAAAAACCTTTGATGTAGCGCACCAAGAATTGATTTTAGTAAGAGATATTGAATTTCATTCGGTTTGTGAACACCATTTTGCGCCATTTTTCGGTGTTGCACATGTCGGTTATATCCCAAACGAGAAAATTACAGGCCTTTCAAAAATCGCCCGCATGGTGGAAGGGTATGCGAAAAGATTTCAAGTTCAAGAGCGGCTTACCTCGCAGATTGCTGAGGCAATGGAAGAAATTCTTGAACCAAAAGGAACAATGGTGATTATTGAAGCAAAGCATATGTGCATGTGCGGACGAGGAATAAAAAAATCAAGTGCTTCAACCACCACCTCCTCTGTTAGAGGGGTATTTTCAACCCATTCGGAGGCGCGTGCAGAATTTCTATCCTTACTTCAAAGGCAAGGAAAAATTTGAAGGAACGAGAAATAAAGCAGATCGTACAATCGATGAACAAAGAAAAAAGACCTTGCGGTTGCAAGGTCTGATCTTTATGGAGAATAGGGGGCTCGAACCCCTGACCTCTTGCATGCCATGCAAGCGCTCTCCCAGCTGAGCTAATCCCCCGTATGAACGGTACATGAATGATTATAGCGGCATCCATGCTTTCGCGCAAGAGGAAAATGAAAAAATTTTTAACTCAGCTAATACTTTCGATCTCCACTCTTTCAACACCCTCCATTTGAGATGCTGAATAATAGACATCCGTAATTTTTTTTCGCATATCCATTGCAAGTAAAATTTGAACAAGATGGTCGCCGTCGCTCAGATCCTTGATGCGAATCCGGCGAATCGTGTACTTTTCTGCTATCAAAAAAGTCATCACTTTGTCAACATCCGCCTTATCGAGAATGTGAAGCTGTAACATAATTTCTTTTTCACGCAATTGCTTTGGTCCGATTAGCTTCATTAAAAATGGAATAAACTCGACACTAATGATCAACAATGCTACTCCAGCAAAAGCCTCGATATAAAACCCAGCACCGACAGCAATCCCGATGCCTGCTGCCCCCCAAATCATCGCGGCTGTCGTTAAGCCTGAAATACTATCATTTCCCCTTCGCAAAATTACCCCTGCACCAAGAAAACCGATTCCAGAGACAATCTGTGCTGCAAGGCGCAATGGATCCATTGTGATGCGAACTTTGTCAGAATTCGGGAACATATAGGCCGATTCAATCGAAACAATCGTTAATAAGCAGCTAACAATCGAAATGACAAGGCTGGTTTTTAGACCAACTGGCTTTCGTTTCAATTCGCGTTCAAGACCGATCACAAGTCCCAAGACAGCTGAAATCCCTAATTTAAGTAAAATTTCAAGATCAATATTCTCCATCAAAATCACATCCGTTCCATTGAAAAAAATATTTAGGATAGAAAATAGTATAAGATAGGAATAAAATTATGTATACACAACCAATAGCATGTTTTTAAAGGAGTATGAAATGGAAGAACCAAAAATAAATCCCTATATCCCCGTTATGATCGGGGTCATCTCTGTATCGGCATCTGCCATCTTTGTCAAACTTACTTCCGCACCATCAGGTATCATTGCTTTCTACCGATTGTTTTTTTCAGTACTTTTGATGGTTCCGGTATTTTTACCAAATTATCTTTCTGAGCTCCGATTCCTAACGAAAAAAGACTGGCTTTTCTCTGCGCTAGCCGGCATCTTCCTTGCATTTCACTTTATCCTATGGTTTGAATCATTAAACTATACATCGGTTGCCAGTTCAACGGTTCTTGTTACATTGCAGCCCCTTTTCGCCTTTGTCGGTACCTATTTTTTCTTTAAGGAAAGGATTTCGTGGAAAGCTGTTTTAAGCGGGCTGGCGGCAGTTGGAGGAAGCATCATGATCAGCTGGGGCGATTTTCGCATGAGCGGTGCAGCTCTTTATGGTGACTTTCTTGCGCTTGTGGCCAGCGCTTTGATTACATTTTATTTATTGCTCGGGCAAAATGTTCGAAAAAGAATTTCGCTCGTTACATATACATTTGTTGTCTATTTTATGAGTTCCGTTGCTCTTTTTCTATATGTGTTAGTTGAAAAACAGCCGCTCTTTCCTTATAAAGCGAGCGATTGGCTCTTTTTTATTTTATTGGCGATTGTTCCTAATTTAATGGGACATACCTTGTTTAATTGGTCTTTGAAATGGCTGAGCACGTCCATCATCTCTGTGGCAATTTTATTCGAGCCGGTCGGAGCAACCATTCTAGCTTATTTTTTTCTTCATGAAAGGACGATTTGGACGCAAATTGTCGGCGGGATCATCGTTATTAGCGGAATTACCCTATTTGCTTTAGATGAAAAAAAGAAAAGTTTGAAGGAGAGAATTGAATGAAGATTCGTAAGGCAAATATAAAAGATGCGATGGGGATTGCCCGCGTTCATACAGTAAGCTGGAAAGAAACGTATAAAGGAATGATCAATCAAGATTTTTTGGAGAAATTGTCAGTAGAGAAAAGGCTTGCTTTATGGAATGAAATACTTTCGAATGCAGATGCTATTGTGTATGTGGCAGTGAACCGTAATGACGAGATTATCGGCTTTGCCTCATTTGGAGCTAAACGTCCGGAAACCAACACGAATGATGGAGAGCTTTATGCAATCTACTTATTGGAAGAATACAAACGGAAAGGGATCGGAAAGTTATTATTGGAAGCGGGGTTGAAGGATTTAATAGCTTCGGGATTTTCAACAATGTTTGTTTGGGTGCTGGCTGCTAATTCGAGCCGTGCATTCTATCAATTATTTGCACCAGTAAAGGTAATGACTGAAACTGTTTCCCTCGGCGATGATATTTATGAAGAGGTGCTGTATTGCTGGCATGACCTACAACAGTTATTGTGTTTACTAAAAACGTAATGGACTCGTAATTCTCCTTATAGCAGATTTATTGAATCAAAAGTTTTTTTGAAAAATTATATTGCAATTGTAATTTGTCCATGTTATATTATTTCTTGTCCTCTTCGAGAGATGGAAACGACGAAATGAAATTTTAAAAAAAGTTGTTGACATCAAATAAAGAGGTATGGTAAATTAAAAAAGTCGCTTCTGAGCGATAAACACGAAAAAATGATTGTTCTTTGAAAACTAAACAAACAATTACGTCAACAAATAATCATGATGTTTGCTTTTTGAAGCAGCATCAGCCAACGTTAATTTTA
>JAKACS010000222.1 GCA_021821235.1 Bacillota bacterium | reverse complement strand
GGAAAACTTGCGACGAAAGGGAAGTCGAACGCCCCCATTCTCCTAAAAACAGGGAAAACTCGTGACGAAAGGGCAAGTCGAACGCCCCCATTCTCCTAAAAACAGGGAAAACTTGTGACGAAAGGGCAAGTCGAACGCCCCCATTCTCCTAAAAACAGGGAAAACTTGTGACGAAAGGGCAAGTCGAACGCCCCCATTCTCCTAAAAACAGGGAAAACTCGTGACGAAAGGGCAAGTCGAACGCCCCTATTCTCCTAAAAACAGGGAAAACTCGTGACGAAAGGGAAGTCGAGCGCTCCTATTCTCCTAAAAACAGGGAAAACTTGCGACGAAAGGGCAAGTCGAACGCCCCCATTCTCCTAAAAACCCCCGTGACGAAGGCCAACCCAAACGCCTCAATTCATCCTAATAAATAATAAAACAGTGCGCCCAGAGCTCAACAAATCCTAGTTAATCAGCGCCTGCAGCGGTGCGGGAATTCTTCCGCCGCGATTGATCATTTTTTCCGAACGATATGGGTTTACGCCCATCACTGGAGCACGTCCAAGCAGTCCGCCAAACTCGACCATTTCGCCCTCTTTTTTCCCCGGAACTGGAATCACCCTTACAGCAGTCGTTTTTTTGTTGATCATTCCGATCGCGGCCTCATCGGCGATCATTGCTGAAAGGGTCGCTGGGGTAACATCGCCAGTCACAGCGATCATATCCAGTCCGACCGAGCACACACATGTCATGGCCTCAAGTTTCGCCAAACTGAGCGCGCCATCGACAACACCGCGAATCATGCCATTATCTTCACTGACAGGAATAAAGGCCCCGCTTAAGCCGCCAACATAAGAGCTTGCCATTGCTCCGCCTTTTTTGACCGCATCGTTCATCAGCGCCAAAGCGGCAATTGTTCCGTGCGTTCCCACCCGTTCAAGACCGATTTCTTCAAGGATATCGGCGACACTGTCATTGATGGCATTTGTCGGCGCAAGCGAGAGATCCATAATTCCAAACGGAACATCGAGCCTTTTGGCAACAATTCGTCCAATCAACTCACCAGCACGCGTAATTTTAAAGGCGGTTTTTTTAATAATATCAGCTGCCTCGCCAAGATCAGCGTCTGGATGGCGTTTCAAAGCATTCAAAACGACACCCGGACCACTGACACCGACATTGATTACCGCCTCCCCTTCGCCAGCACCGTGAAAAGCCCCGGCCATAAACGGGTTGTCTTCAACCGGATTGCAGAAAACGACAAGCTTGGCGCAGCCGATTCCGTTTTGTTCTTTAGTTAATTCCGCTGCTTCTTTAAGAATAAAGCCAAGCTGGCGGACAGCATCCATATTAATTCCAGCTCTTGTTGTTCCAACGGAAACCGAGCCGCAAACACGCTCCGTTTCACTGAGCGCTCTTGGCAAGGAGGCAAGCAGCGTTTCGTCTCCTTTGGAAATTCCTTTGTGGACAAGTGCTGAAAAACCGCCGATAAAATCAACCCCCAGTTCCTTTGCAGCACGGTCGAGGGTCTTGGCTAGTTCAACCGTCTGCTCAACCGTTGCTGTTCCAAGAACTTCGGCAATCGGTGTAATCGAAATGCGTTTGTTGATAATGGGAATGCCGAATTCCTTTTCGACGTCTTCTGCAGCTTGCTTTAAATTCTTGGCATAATGCATGATTTTTTCATAGACTCGTTTGTTCATTTTGGTAAAATCGGAATCACTGCAGTCACGAAGATTGATCCCCATTGTCACCGTGCGGATATCAAGATTCTCCATTTGTACCATACGAATCGTTTGGATGATTTCATCCATCGCTAGTGTCATTTGTCTCATCCTCTCTTGCGGTTGAAATTAAATTCGGTGCATCGCTTGAAAAATTTCTTCTAGCTGAATATTGATTTTTAATCCCATTTCATCGGCAACAGCGGAAAGTTCCTCACGAAGCTTCGCCAAATTTTCATTGGCAGAAACATCAATCATCATCATCATTGTGAAAAAGTCTTGTAGAATCGTCTGGCTGATATCCAAGATATTCATTTGATTGTTTGCTAAAATCGTTGTTACCCTTGAAATAATCCCAACCTGGTCTTTCCCAATGACACTTACTACTGCACGTCTTTTCTCCATACCTGTCACCTCATTTAAAAAATAAAAAAAGATTGGATCCGCTCCAATCTCAAGAAATAAAAGAGTATGCAATTTTTACCTGCCACTCTTCTGTCCTTTTGCCTGAGATTGTGAATCCTTCGGCGCCGCAAATTGGCGGTCTCTCCAGAAGCTGCTCCAGTTATAGTGTGATCCATAACCTTCGTCGCTTTATTGAAATTAAAGAAATCGTATCAATTCCCGGCGGAGAAGTCAATAAAAATTGTTTAACACGTTAAAGCGAAGGGAAAAAGAACGATCCATTCTCCCTCGCTCTCCTATTCACCTGCTAAATTTATTGCCGTATCGGAAGTCGTTAAATCGACTTGCAGTTGTTCAGTCAAATCATGTGGATGATAGAATCCTCTAGAGATCATGAAAGCACTGATCTTCTCATGCGTTTCAATTGCCTCTCGTAATTGCTCTCTTAAAACCGCTTTTAACTCGGGAGTAGCCGCTTCAGTAAGGGCAATCGTGTAGTTTTGCACGCCGGATTTCGCCGAAAGTAAGAAATCAGTCGCAATGACTTGATCTGTCAATCCGCCCATTCCCATCATGTTTTGCAAAAATTGGTTCATTGAACTTCCTCCCGGTTTGTTAAAAATTTTTGCAATTGCAGTATATGTCTCGATCCGGAAGCTGCATCATTGGCTAAAAGTGCTTTCAGTTCTTCGTCCTGCGCCAATGCACCCATCGTCGTTGCCTTCGTCAAACATAGACTTTTAAACGTTAACAGTTCATGAAGTTCAAGGGTTTCGTGTAGTCCTAGAAATTTTGCCATAACTTCATCCACCTCACTTACATCATTTTGCTCGTTTTATGTTTTCTAGGAAAAAGAACAATTATACATCGGTTTGCATCTGAAAGATTCTCCCATGAATAGGGAAAAAGAAAAGTTGGAAAAAATAGATCATTGGAGGTGATTTTATGGAACGGGAAAGCCTAGCGCTCCATGAAACAATGGAAACACATGAAATGCTGAATTTTAAAACCGTTTGTTTGCTTCGGTCAAAATTGATGCAAGGATTATGCTTTGACAATGAATTAAAGGCATTGATGGAAAAAGATGTACAGCAATCAATCCGTGATATAAATGAATTGCTTCACTTTTATAAAACATCCAATGAGGGGTGAATCAATAGATGGAAGATTATTTGGATCCAAGAAATGCAGAGGGGATGCCGAACCTTGCTGACTCGGCATTGGCAATGGATTTTCTGCTGACAATAAAAAACGGCTTGAGAAATTATGGATTTGCCATAACGGAAACGGCAAATCCTACGCTTCGCCGCACCTTGCAAAAACAAATGGATGCGGCGATTGAATTGCACAGCGAAATTACCGCATTGATGATCAAAAAAGGCTGGCTCCATCCGTATGACATAAATAAGCAAATTCCGATTGATGTGAAGGCAGCCAAAACAGCTGTTCAAATTGCCGAACTAAATCTCTATCCGAACGATACAGACCGGCTTGGAATGTTTGCGACACCAAATCAATAATGAGAGGAGATTTTAAAAAATGAAAGCCGTTACGTACCAAGGCATTAAAAATGTCCAGGTCACAGACGTAAAAGAGCCGGAAATTAAAAATCCGGAAGATATTATTATCAAGGTAACCACATCGGCGATTTGCGGTTCTGACTTGCATTTACTGCATGCGATGATCCCAAACCTGCCAACCGACTATGTCATCGGCCATGAACCGATGGGAGTTGTCGAGGAAGTAGGTCCTAAAGTAACAAAGCTGAAAAAAGGCGACCGCGTCATCATCCCCTTTAATGTAAGCTGTGGCCATTGCTGGTATTGTACTCACGATTTAACAAGTCAATGTGACAATTCGAATCCCCATGGGGAAATGGGTGGTTTTTTTGGTTATTCGGAAACAACCGGAGGGTATGCGGGCGGGCAAGCGGAATATATGCGCGTGCCGTTTGGCAACTTTACACCATTTAAAATTCCAGAGAATTGCGAAGTGGAAGATGAAAAATTGGTTTTGCTTGCAGATGCGGCCGGGACGGCATACTGGAGTGTTGATCATGCAGGTGTAAAGGGCGGCGATACAGTTGTCATCCTTGGTTCGGGTCCTATTGGTCTATTGTCGCAAAAATTTGCCTGGTTTAAAGGAGCAAAGCGGGTGATTGCCGTTGATTATGTTGATTACCGCCTTGATCATGCTAGACGAACAAACAAAGTCGAAACGATCAATTTTGAGCATCACGAAAATGTCGGTGAGTATATAAAAGAAATCACCCAGGGCGGGGCGGATGTCGTGATTGATGCCACCGGAATGAGCGGCAAAATGACGCCGATGGAATTTTTGGCAACAGGCATGAAACTGCACGGCGGAGCAATGGGGGGAATTGTAATTGCGTCGCAAGCCGTTCGAAAAGGCGGTACCGTACAAATCACCGGTGTCTATGGCGGCCGCTACAATGCCTTTCCATTGGGCGATTTTTTTCAGCGAAATGTTGAGTTGAAGATGGGACAGGCACCTGTGATCCCATATATGCCGTTTCTTTATAACTTGATTGCTGAAGGTAAAATCGATATTGGCGACGTGATTACTCACATTCTTCCGCTAGCTGAAGCAAAGCATGGCTATGAAGTTTTCGACACAAGGACAGATCAGTGCATAAAAGTTGTCTTAAAACCATAATGAAGAGATAAGTCCTTATCAAGATTGGTGAGGGCTATATTTACTTGCTTTAAAAATAGGAGACAGTTTGGCAACATTTCGCTAAAATGAAAATGAAAATTTTAAATCTGCTCATGTGAAGTTTGTACAATTTTTGAAAAAATAAAGAAATACTTTACATAGGGTAGGGGGGTATAGTAAAATAAAGTTTGTAAAGGAGTGGTGTTAGAGGATGAATCAAATGGATCCACTTGATGATGCTCCCCAGTGTAATGGTGAATGCGCTTCTTCTTCATCAGAACGAAAAAGCCATCATTCAGCATTAACGAAAAAGAATCTGATCACGCGCCTTAATCGGGTGGAGGGGCAGATTCGCGGCATTAAAGGGCTGATTGAAAAAGATACGTATTGTGATGATGTCATTACACAAATTGCTGCAACCCAAGCAGCTTTAAACAGCGTCGCGAAAATCCTCCTTGAAGGCCACATGAAAAGCTGTGTAGTGGAACGGATTCAAGAAGGCGACCACGAAATTGTCGACGAGTTGCTTACCACAATACAACGGCTTATGAAAAAATAAGCCACTATTTGAAAGGAGTTTTTCACATGGAAAAAATCACATTAAACGTTCAAGGAATGTCTTGCGGTCATTGCGTAAAAGCAATAGAAGGAAGCGTAGGCGAGTTAAACGGTGTCAATGCTGTTAAGGTAAATCTAGAAGCAGCAACTGTTGATATTGAATTCAATCCACAAGAAGTCTCCCTCGATAAAATCAAAGAAACCATTGATGATCAAGGGTACGAAGTTAAATAAGTAAATGAAGGAACAGGGAGCGCCATGTGCGCTCCCTGTTTTTTAGTGAATAATGCCCCGTTCAAAGTGGTTCATTTCCGTCAGTTCAATCATATAGTCGTAATTATCAACAAAATTTCGCAACTTTTCAACTTGTTCTTTTGGCAAATCAGGGTTGTCAAGTTTCTTTAGCACGTTCATTTTCTGGAGTTCCAATTGCTCTTTTACATCCAAATAGTCCATGGTCAACACTCCTTTAAATAGATAAACTATATGCTAATCTTATTTTAAGGCGGAAAAAACGCTTGCAAAAGGAGGCAGTTGTTGCGAAAAAGTGACGTTGCTGTTACAAGATTAGTACAATTCCGAAGAATGTAATTTATTTTCGAGTATCATTATGCTAAGACAAGTTTTACTGACAGAATGTGCGGCCGTCTACAAAATTTAGCCGC
>JAKACS010000221.1 GCA_021821235.1 Bacillota bacterium | reverse complement strand
AACGGATAGAGAATACACAAATGCCGCTCTACAAGGCTTTTGATGTTTTCCAAGAGAATGGGATCTTCCTGTTCCAGCCGATCCTTCAGAATTTCGACAATGTCCATCATTCTTCCCTGTCTTCTAATATCAGGCAATTCTGAGGGTAGCACACTTTTTTCAATCTGAAATTTTTCGATATAAACTTCTTTTTCAACCTCTTGCTCTTTTAAAAGATTTAACAGCAAGGTTTTAAAGAAAGGATGTCCTGCCCGATCCGCCAAATAGGTTTGAATTTCATTTATAAATGGACGAATATTTTTATCGGCCAGACGCGAGACTAATAGCATTTGTTCATTAGCATCTTTTAGGGCATAGAGACTCAAAGTCTGATCTTCAATTTTTTTCTCCGTTTCTGGCAATGAATATTCATTAATAGGTGAAGCGCTATTTTCCGCCATTTTTTTGCTGAATTGCAAAATCGTTGAAAAACGGGCTGCTGTGTCTGCCGGTATTTCGCTTTCTTCCAACAAGGTTTCAATAGTGGCAACAATTTCGGAATACTCATGAAGCTGCAGCAGAATGGTTATATAAAGATCAATCATTTGGTCATAATGGCCGATTCCTTTTAAAAGCATCTCTTTTGCAAGAGCTTTTGCTTTTTGAAAGCTGCCTGCTTCAATATAGGCAAGAACCAAGCCGATCAAAATTTCTTCATTTTCGGCATCAAGCTCCATTGCTTTCTCCAAAAAGGCAATTGCTTCCCTATATTTTTTCGCTTGCAGGCTTTCCAAACCTTTTTGCGCAAGACGCTTTTCAAGGTCTGGGAATAATATGATATTTTCATTTGATTTTATTGGTTTTTTATTCATTTGCCGCCCCTATCTTTCGCGTGCTTATGGAAAATAGTTTAGCACGAGGGAGTAGAAAAGCAAACTTTTCATAAACGAAAGGCTGTTTAGCGGATTCGACGACTTTTGGGGACAATTCTACAACTTCCATGCCGGATTCGACGACTTTCGGGGGCAATTCTACAACTTCTTGCAGCCTGCAGGATAAGTGCACAGCATGAAAGTGGTATCTTCAATTTGCCAGAAAAGAAAAAAACTCATCTAGAACTAGATGAGTGAATGTGTTTAATATGTAAGTTAAATGGTTTGGTGGTGGCGTCCCAGGAGAGATTCGAACTCCCGACCGTACGCTTAGAAGGCGTATGCTCTATCCGGCTGAGCTACTGGGACAGTTTCAATTTTTCAAAGACAAGATTTATTATATTAGCCATGTTCTCAAAAGTCAACAATATTTTTTAATGAGGGGAAGTTGAACGTCCCCCCATTATCATATGCAACTATTTATTTTTGCGGTAATGCAAATTTGCGCGATAAGGCATCTAATTTTTTGCCGTTCATCTCGTACACAGATAACATTACCGCATCATTAAGCAATTCCACGATCATATAGGTTTTTTCGAAACGTTCGCGCGGAAGACGAATGCTTCCAGGATTTAGAAATAAGACACCCTCAATAAGCTCTGCACCCAAAACATGCGAATGTCCAAAACAGACTAGATCGGCTTGAAGTTCTTGTGCCCGGTAATTCAGACCGATAATGGAAGTTTTGACGGAATAATTATGGCCATGAGTCACAAAAATCTTTCTGCCACCAGCCTCTGCGACAGCATCGAGCGGAAATCTCGTATCGAAATCACAGTTCCCTCTTACTGTAACAAAACCGGTCATAGTATGATCATCGGCCATCAATTGCGAGTCGCCGCAGTGTATTAGCAGATCTGCTTCTTTTCGATGCCTTTCTTTTATGATCTCAAGTTCACGGGTTAAACCATGGCTGTCGCTGACAAGTAATACTTTGCTCATGATCGGACAGCTCTTTCAAGAATCACATCAAGCATGCGATCTAACTTTTTTAATGCATTGGCACGGTGGCTGATTTTGTTTTTCTCTCCCGCCGACAGTTCTGCCATTGAATGATTTTTTTCAGACACAAAAAAGATTGGATCATAGCCAAATCCGTTCGTTCCTTGGCGAGTTTCCAATATGCGGCCCTCACAGGTTCCCGACACCGTTACAGTTTCCCTGCCTGGAATGGCCATAGCCAGTGCACAATAAAATCTTGCCGTCCGTTTTTCCACAGATACCCCTATTAATTCCTGCAGTACTTTATCGATATTGGCTTCATCGTTTTTTTCTTCTCCGGCATACCTAGCCGAAAAAATTCCGGGGCGTCCATTGAGGGCATCGACGATCAAGCCAGAATCATCGCTAATTACCATTTTTTCTAAAAACTGCGAAACTGTCTCCGCCTTTAATATTGCATTTTCTTCAAACGTTTGTCCTGTTTCCTCAATTTCGGGGGCGGCGGGATAGTCAAGCAGTGTTTTTACAGCAATGCCCCTTGACGAAAACATTTCCGTGAATTCTTTCGCTTTACCAGGATTCTTGGTTGCTATGATAACTTCCTTCACCAATTTCATTAATACCTCCCAGCTACTTTCTTCGATCCTCTATCTTTTTTGTAATTTCATCGCCAAGCGCTCTTTTTTGATATTCAAAAAGTTCCATTAGACCATCTTCTCCCGCCTTAAGCAGCTCTTGTAGCTGCTGATACGAAAATGTTGCTTCCTCGCCAGTGCCTTGCAGTTCCACGAATTCGCCGCTTGCGGTCATCACGATATTCATATCGACTTTTGCTTTCGAATCTTCCGCATAATTCAAGTCTAACACGGCTTGATTATTTTCTAAAATACCAGCACTTGTAGCTGCTAAAAAATCCGTAATTGGAAAGTGGGAAAATGCCTTTTTTTCCGCCAAGTTGTTCAACGCAACCGACATAGCGACAAATGCACCGGTGATCGATGCCGTCCTCGTACCACCGTCCGCTTGAATCACATCACAGTCAATCCAGATGGTTCGTTCGCCAATTGCCTGCAGATCAACAATGGATCGTAAAGCCCTGCCAATTAACCGCTGAATCTCCATCGTCCGTCCAGTTACTTTCCCTTTTGATGATTCACGAATGTTTCGAGCTTCAGTTGCCCTTGGTAACATGGAATACTCAGCGGTAATCCAGCCTTTTCCACCGCCGCGCAAAAATGGCGGAACCCGCTCTTCTATACTGGCTGTGCAAATCACTTTTGTGTCCCCAACTGAAATTAGCACAGAACCCTCCGGATGCTTTAAGTAATTGGTTTCAATATGTACAGGTCTTAATTGTAGTCGTTCTCTTCCATCTGTTCGCAACAATCCTTCCTCCCATTCTTCAACAATTTTCAACAATTTGGAATCAACAAGCAATTGTATACATGAAAGAAGAGGCGGCTTTAAAGCCAACCTCTTTTATTGCCTCTATAATAGTATATCAAAAAACTTTTTTTAGAAACTACCTGTGTTCACTTTTTCAGGACGAGTTACAGGAGCCGTTAGTTTCTTACCATCTTCTTTTACCAATTCAGCTTTTCCTTTTACTAAAACAGAAACTTCCTTAATTCCCTTCTGCTCCGTTAACGACAAAACAAGTTCATCCAACAAATGCTGGGAAATCACTTTTTCTTTAAAACTGCCGTAAACAGAATCATTAAAGTTCAATGTTACTTTGCCATTCTCGATTTTTGGCGCTTCAAGAAGCTGTACTTTTGGCATAAAATCAGAAACGAGGTTAGAAGATTGGTTTGGCCCTTTGACCAGTTCGTCAACAGCAGCAACCACATTGTCTTTCACATTATTGCTTACTCTACGCGTTACTGGTACATAATAGTAGGATCCTTCCTCACCACCGATGTAATAAATCGTTACCGGTTTTGTATTGGTAATATCTAATACATCAGAAGTATCAACGTTAATTCCGCTTGCTCTTGACAGATTTTCGCTGATTGGCGTTCCCTTTACAGGCATCTTAGCCAGCGGTTTTCCATTCAGTTCCAGCTTCACACTTTTAACTGTGTCAAACTGCGTTAACGTCCATGTAACAGCTTGAAGAATTTTGCTTTCATCCGCAGCCTGGTAATTTTTAAATTCTTTTGAAAAATCAACGGATGCGACGCCGTCCTTAATATCAACAGACACTTGAGTTCCGGCTGGAAGCACCGCTCTAAAGCCATTTGGCAAGATTTGGGAAACTTGCCCGTCCGCGACTAAATATTCCAGTGCTTGCTTTGCAATTGACGTTGTTTTCGGAATCGCGATTGTTTGCGGAACGACATAGCCGTTTTTATCAATCAAATAAAGCTCCGTTTTAATCGTTTCCTTTGCCTTCGCTTCTGTTGTACTCTTGGTTGATTGTTTTGCAGTTGTTGCCGCCGAATTCGTTTCTTTGGAGATTGTTACATCTTTTGGCGGATCAATTTTTTTTGCTGTTTCCGTTCCAAAGAGAGAACAGCCGGATAAAAGCAGGGTAGAAGCAAAAACAGCCGAAACAAAAATCGTTGCTGTTTTATTTTTAATCATACAAATCCCTCCCAAGACAGTTTGTACTAAAATATATACGAGCATATTTTAAATTTAGACCGTTTTGGGAAAAAATGTGGACAAAAAAAGCTCCTTTTTTCGTCAAGGAGCTTTTATACCTGCTAGAATCTCTTCCATTTCACGTTTTCGATTGGCATGCCAAGCCATTCGGAGGCAATTTTTGAAAAAATCGCTTTTGAACCTGATGTATAGAATACGTGAACAGGCTCATCCTCACTTGTGCTTAGCATCCCCTTATATTGTAAGATTGCGCTGATCTCTCTTGCTGTTTCATCTCCAGAACTGATCACATTTACGCTTGATCCCATATAATGTTTAATCAACGGCTCGAGCAGCGGATAATGGGTACAGCCCAAAATAAGTGTATCCAAATTTTGTTCGATTAATGGTTTTAAGGACTCTTCAACAATTTTTTGGGCAACCGGCCCTGAGTACTCACCGCTTTCCACGAGCGGTACAAATTTTGGACAGGCGAGGCTTGTAACGAACAAGCGGCTGTTTAGTGCTTTTAATGCTTTTTCATATGCTCCGCTCTTCACTGTCCCTTCTGTGCCAATAATTCCTACCCGATAGTTCTTTGTTATTTTAATGGCTGCCCGAGCCCCAGGATAAATTACACCCAGTACCGGGATGCGGAGTTCCTTTTGAATTTCCTCAAGGGCAGCAGCAGTAGCTGTGTTACAGGCAATGACCAGCATTTTGATTTTTTTTTGCAATAAAAACTGCGTCATTTCCCAAGTGAATTTCTTTACTTCCCGGCTTGTTCTAGGTCCATATGGACATCTGGCTGTATCACCAAAATAAATAATTTCTTCGTTTGGAAGCTGTCTCATGATTTCCTTCGCGACGGTTAAGCCCCCTACGCCCGAGTCAATCACACCAATCGGTTGTTTCAAACTTCTCCCCTCAATCTTCGCGCATTTCTTGATGCAATTTCACTAAATTGCTTTGAAGCAACTGAATTTCTTCATCCGTAAAGTTTTTCAATACTTCTTGCAAATAGATTTGCCGCTTTTTAATCACTTCTTGAATGATTCTTTCGCCTTCTTCCAATAAATGAATCCTGACAACACGCCGATCCTGGCTGTCCTTCACCCGGACGACGAGCTGATTTTTCTCCATTCGATCCACAAGATCGGTTGTAGTGCTGCAGGCCAGGTACATTTTATTGGAAAGATCGCCAATTGTCATATCGCCATATTCGTATAACCATTGCAAGGCAACAAACTGCGGCGGTGTAATCGTATAATTGCTTAACAGCTCTCTTCCTTTTTGCTTAATAATTCCGGCTATGTAACGCAATTCTTTTTCAATAAGAGATACTCTGTCAACATGATTTTCAATTGTATTTTCGAGTTCCATTCCCACAACTCCTCTAAGGTTTCGGAGTC
The DNA here is from genome assembly GCA_021821235.1 of Bacillota bacterium. The sequence goes on along the minus strand of JAKACS010000221.1, from coordinate 164 downwards.
TGTTTCGACTGCCGAAAGCGGCTTGTTCAAACAAGGTCTTGTTCTTATTTTCTACTTTTCCTCTAAAAATTTCAAGATTGGAATATTCCCGTAAAAATATGAACCGGCCTCCCATAAGGATGCCGGTCATTTTTAAAGTTCTAGCTCTCCCATTCGAAGGAGCT
>JAKACS010000220.1 GCA_021821235.1 Bacillota bacterium | reverse complement strand
AGCTGCATAATTGTTGAATCAATCAAGGTTCCAACCTTTAACCGGAATGAAATTTTGACAAGCTGTTCATCATCTGGAAGCTGTTCCGTTCCTTCTCCTTGTGATACATCCAAAATAGTAATCGCCGGCGGAGAAATATCGACACGTTTATTAAAGACCGTTGACATCGATGTTGCAGCAGAACCCATCATCTGATTCATGGCTTCCTGCACCGCACTTAGCTGGATTTCTCCCATAAGATCATTTGGAGTTGTTCCATCACCACCCAACATAAGATCAGCGATAATGGCTGCATCACTTTGTTGGATAATCAGCAGGTTACTGCCGGAAAATCCTTCAGTGTACCCCACTTGAATACCAACATATGGATGCGGAAATTCCTCACGTAAATTTTTCCGGAGAACAATTAAGACAGTTGGTGTGGTAATTTCCACTTTTTGATTTAATAATGTTGATAATGCTGTAGCTGAGCTGCCAAAAGAAATATTCCCGATCTCGCCCAATGCATCTTTTTCCATTGGTGATAGAAAATCGCCTTGGATTTCATTTCCACCTTGCCCGAAATCTTGCTCAAAATCATCGTCCCCTGTTCCCCTTAACAGGGCATCAATTTCATCTTGAGAGAGCATGTCATCGCTCATCATCTCCGTCTCCCCCTTTCAAAATATCCAAGACTTGAATGGCCAATTTTTTGCTAGATTTTCCAGGCTGGCCAATGAATTTAGGAATTCCGCCAATTTTGATCGTCAGCGGCTGATCGATTGCTTGGTTTAATTCGATTACATCACCGGTATCCAGCATCAAGAAATCCTGAATTGAAATATCCGAATTGCCAAGTTCCACACTAACGGGAACATCCGCTTTCTGGATACTTTTTTCAATTGCAGCCATTTGCTTTGGTTCTTTTTCTTTTTTCTCTGCCTGCATCCAGTAATGGACGGAAAGTCTTGGAATGATTGGTTCAAGAACTACGTGTGGAATGCAAATATTAATCATCCCACTCGTTTCACCGATAACCGTGTTCAAGGAAATCACCACGACTGTTTCATTTGGCGAGACCATTTGTAAAAATTGCGGGTTTACCTCGAAATCGGTTAAGAGCGGATCGATTTCGCATAATGCGACCCATGCTTCTCGTAAATTTTCGATCGCTCTTTCAAATGTATTGGACATGATTTTTGTTTCAATTTCTGTTAACGTGTCTACCTTATTGACACTTGATCCCCGGCCGCCCAACATCCGGTCAAGCATGGCATACGCAATATTCGGGTTGACTTCCATTAAAATTCTGCCTTCTAAAGGAGGCACTTCGAAAACATTCAAGATGGTCATCTTCGGAATCGAGCGAATAAATTCCTCATACGGAATTTGATCAGCCGAAGCTACGGAAATTTGTACATATGTCCGAAGCTGAGCAGAAAAAAATGTCGTCAACAGCCTTGCAAAATTTTCGTGAATTCTGGTCAAGCTTCGAATTTGATCTTTCGAAAATCTCAGTGCCCGTTTAAAGTCGTAAACTCGCACCTTTTTTTCCGCCTGTTCTTTCTTTAACTCATCGGCATCCATTTCACCCGTTGATAAGGCGGATAATAGTGCATCGATTTCGCTTTGGGACAGTACTTCTCCAGCCAAGCCTCCTCACCTCCCCATCTTAGTAAAATAAACATTTTTTATTGAAGGAGGGATTCAGTTATATACACCTGAACAACTTTTCCATCCTGCATTACTTGGTTGATTTTTGTTTTTAAGGCATTTTCCAACTGCAATTTTCCGGCTTTTCCTTGAAGATCTTTTGCTTTTTTTTCAGAAAGCTCTTCAATTATAATATTTCGGACTTGAAAATCGCGTTTCGTTAACTCATCTTTTGCTTTTTTGCTATCCGTCTGAATTTTAAACGCCATCTTCGCATAATTATCGCTGGCCAGATTCGTTGTAATTTCAGAAACGTCAACCGAATATTTTAAAATGTCATCAATCGTTGGACCCTTACTGTTTTGGCCGCTGTATTTCGTGATATATACTGCTGCTCCTGTGCCGATTAAGGCAATAACCAGCAATATCAGAGTCATGGTTTGGACAAGTTTTTTATTCAATATTCTCTTCCTCCTCCAATTGAAGATGTCCGAGAAGGTTGATAGATCGGTAGAACTTGGTAACCAATCGAATCGCTTCCTCTTCTGTCTCCTTTACAACATACTTTTTGCCATTGGCAAGAGTTATGGTTGTATCCGGGAAGGCCTCAATCGTTTCAATATATAAGGCATTTAAACTAAATGTTTTTCCGTTTAAGCGAGTTACTTTAATCACAACTATTCCGCAAGGTTATAAAAAACTATAACCTTCCCTCCCTTAACTTATCGTTTTAAGTTTACTAGCTCTTGCAAAATTTCATCAGAAGTCGTAATGATTTTTGTGTTTGCCTGGAAACCGCGCTGAGCAACAATCATTTCGGTAAATTCTTCGGAGAGATCGACATTGGACATTTCAAGCGAGCCTGCTGCGATCGTCCCGCGGCCATTACCAGGCGTATTGATATTGGCCACACCTGAGTTTACTGATTGGCGAAATAAATTTCCGCTAGCATTATCCAGCCCAGATGGATTGCTAAATTTTGCAAGCGCAAGCTGTCCAAGCGGAAGGACTGAGCCATTTGAAAATACACCATTAATTACTCCATCCGAGCCAATATTAAAGCTTTCAAGCGATCCTTGCAGATTGCCGTCAGTTGTTGCTTGGGCATCAATGCTTCCGGCCGTCATCGTCAAATTTCTTTGTGAAAAATTCACGTTTAGTGGCTTCGGGTTTCCTGTGCCATCATTCACTTTTAGTGCAATTAGTGTATCAGCAGCCGGGTTGTTCGGATCGATCTTAATCGGCTGATTGACAATATTTGCCGTTGGATCATCAAGCGTATTATCTGTAAACGACACATCCCAATTTCCTGTTGTCGGGTCAATTGATTTAATCGTCATATCAAGGGTATGGGCTGTCCCTGAATCATCAACAACTTGAATTTGCTGAACGAGTTTTGTATCACCTTTGGCATCTACAGGCAAATTTCCCGCCATCGTGATGGCCGTAGTCTGCTTTGCCGGTAAAACTGCATTCACATTTACCGTAATATCCTGAAGGATTCCGTTCTTTATCGATTGCACTTTCATTCCATCCGCATTTACAAGCGTACCATTATTGTCAAGGTAAAAGTTCCCCGCACGGGTAAAGTATTGGGCATTACCTTGCTTCACAATAAAATAGCCATCACCGGAAACAGCTAAATCAAGGGCTCTTCCGGTCGTTTGAAAGCTCGATTGGGTTTGGACAGAGTCAATGCTTGCAATCGTCGAGCCAAGGCCAACCTGTATCGGGTTTTTTCCGCCTCGGTTGTTTTGAGCCGCACTTGCTCCGGCAATTGTTTGATTCATTGCATCTTTAAAGGTAACGCGCCCCTTTTTAAACCCATATGTATTAACATTTGCAATATTGTTGCCGATGACATCCAGCTTTGTCTGAAAGTTTTTCATTCCGCTAATTCCTGAATACAATGAACGAAGCATTTTGTTTTCTCCCTTCTATTTACCAGCTACCTCGGTCTGTCTGCAGCCTACGGCCACCGATAAACGGTTCAGCCTTTAAATATTGAACTCGAGCACTTTCCATTTCAAACATCCAATCGGTCATTCGATTTTTGTTATTTGAGTCGACTGTACAGTTGTTTTCCCTGGATCATCCAATTGATAAAAGACATTTCCATCCTTAAGCGAAACAGATTGAACAAGTGCTGATTGAGTTAGTTGCTGATCATTTAGGAACGTAACCGTTTTTCCAATCAATGCTGAAGCTTGTTGGAGCTGATTTTGCTGATTTGAGGTAACAAACTTGTCCATCGATGCCCCTAAATTAGTAATTTGTTCGAGTGTAGAGAAAGTTGCCATTTGTGCAATAAAATCCTTATCCTGAAGCGGATTGAGGGGATCCTGATTCTGCAGTTGTGTCATCAAAATCTTTAAAAAATCATCTTTTCCAAGCGAGCTTGCTCCCGTTGTTTTTGGTTGATTTTGCGTATTTTTTAGCATATACGTTGCATCAATTGTATTTGCCATCTTCATCCACCTACACTTCTATATTTAATAAAGCTGACTCAAGCGAAAGAGTAAACCCATTTTCATCCTCTTCATGGGATTTAGATTGCTGCTGTCCTTGTCTTTCCTGCTGTTGCTGATTTTCTCCATGGTCGCGGCCATCTTTCAAAAAACGCTCAGGAAACGATGGCTGTTGGGCAATTTCAATACGATCAACCAAGATGTTTTGGACTGCAAATGCCTGCTTTAAACCATTTACATTTGATTCAAGTGCATCTTTTGCCAAATTGGTTGAAGTAAGGATTTTCGCAACGATTGTCTGATCTTTTTGTGTCAGTTCAATCCTTATTGACCCCAATTGCTCTGGATAGAGTTTAATGAATAATTTTTGCAGGCCGTCTGTTTTTGAAAACTGACTTTTCGCCAAAATTGCCTGGAATTGCTGTTGCAAATCAGCTGCTGTTATCGGCTTGTTGGGCAAACTAGCTGACCCTAAGGCCATTTGTGGCTTAACCCAAATCAAAGCTCCGAAGGGATTTCCATTCCATTCCGGCTGCTTTATTACGAGATTTTTTTCCAAACTGGCTTGTTTGGAATCTGCTCCAGATGCTTTATTGATTACTTCTGCCGTTTTGGAAAAAGTTTGCTCCAGATACTGCCGTCTTCCTTCGTTTTGGTTAACTACCTGAAAATTTTGAATCATTTCCGTGATTTTCCCCAAAAAGGCCGGCAATGTTTGAAGCTCCGTTCCATTTTTCCCTGCAGCAGCCAGTAAATCGATTAACTTTGCCGTTTTCACAATCAGCTGTGTATTTTCGTTCAAAACGGAAAACAACTGGCTTGCAGGCATCGCAGCAAGGCCGGCTAAAATCGCTTCGAGGAGATCTTGACCGTCTGCAGCCTTTTCCTTTGGCTTTGCACCAAAATTCGCAATCATTTCAGTCCATTTCTGTTCAGTGATCCCGAGAAAATCTTTGGCCATTTGCAGCAAATCGGCATTAGGATTTGCAAACAACTGTTTAAGCAGTTCTTCACCTCCAGGAATAGTTTTTAAATCTGCTTGATTTAAGAAAGCAAGAAGGCCGCTCGCTTGTGACTGTCCTTTCGTATTCAATTGGTGATTACTTTTTGCTGCCGGCGATGGTTGACTGCCTAGAGCAGATAAAATGAACTGACTGAAATTTTTAACCGGCTTATTGTGAGTTTCAGCCGCTGAACCAGCCGTCTTGGTTCCACTCAATCCTAGTACTGAAATTGCCATAGATTGACACCTCCTATTCCACGTTTAGGTTTTTGAAACTCTATGGTGTGCTTTGTTGACTTACAGCATTTTGTTTTGTCAACAATTCGGTAAATCTTGCTGCTTGAGTAGGATCCATATTCTCCATAATGCTTGCAAGAATTTCAGGTTTTACACTTGATAAAATTTTTAGCGCTTCCGAATCGGTCATTTTTCCGATAATGGGTGCTGCTTTTTTCGGCGACATGGTTTCATAGGTTGTCACCAGATCGGTGAGCGCCCGCTTGCTTTCTTTTTGATTTGCATTCAGGCTGTCTATTTCCTGCTGCAGCCTATTATTTTCAAGCTGTGCCCGCTGAATTTCCTGATCCTTGCTTTGCAATTTTGCCTGCAATTGAGAAATTTTCGCTTCATCGTCTTTGACTTGAGCTTGTAAACTGATGTTGTCGTTCACCGCTTTTTTATTTGCAGTGCTAGACGAGTTTTTTGAAAAAACGCTGCTAACAAATGGCAATTTACCGCTTAAATCTTTTGCAGTGCTAAAGACATTAATGCCGGCAAAAGTTGTAACAATAAGCGCTACTGCAATCGCAAACAAAAGAGGAATCAAGATCACAAAGACAAACCACTGAAACGGTTTTTTTCGTTCAATCTCTTTTTCAGTTACTTCATTGTTCATTTGTTTTTTCACCATCTAGTTCCCCCGATTC
>JAKACS010000219.1 GCA_021821235.1 Bacillota bacterium | reverse complement strand
TCAAAGCTTTTAAGGGGAACGTTCATTTTAACGATTGGAACGATTCTTTCCAAGGTTCTTGGTTTGTTTTATGTGATTCCATTTTACCAAATTGTTGGAAAAAACGGGACTCAGCTTTACCAGTTTTCTTATGTTCCATATACCATTTTTATCAGCATCGCAACGGCAGGAGTTCCGCTTGCGGTTTCTAAGTTTATCTCAAAATACAATGCACTTGAAGAATACGCCGTTGGCAGGAAACTGTTTAAATCCGGTTTACTGATTATGATGTCGACCGGGATTGTTGCGTTTTTAATCCTCTATCTCAGTGCGCCGGCTGTTGCGGAGATGAGTATAAATTCAAACGACAAAGAGCAATCATTTTCTGTAAATGAAGTTGCAACCGTTATTCGTGCGGTTAGTTTTGCGCTGATTGTTGTACCGTTTATGAGCTTGATCAGAGGATATTTTCAAGGGCACCAATCAATGGGGCCTTCAGCTGTTTCTCAAGTGGTTGAGCAAATCGTCCGGATTGGCTTCACGCTCATTGGTGCGTATGTAGTGTTAAACTGGATGAGAGCCGGAATGGTCAAGGCTGTGAGTGTGGCAACGTTTGCCGCTTTTATTGGTGCGATTGGGAGTCTCTTTGTGCTCTTTTGGTACTGGTATAAGCGCAAACCTTATTTAGATGAACTGCTAAAAGAAGGCAGGGGGACAGTGCAAATCTCCTTGAGGCAGATTTATAAAGAGATTCTCGTGTATGCTGCGCCGTTTGTATTTGTCGGCATTGCCAATCCGTTGTTTCAACTAATCGACCAGTTTACTTTTAGCCGGGCAATGGCCGGAATTGTGCCGACAAAGGTAGCGGAGACGGCATTTTCGATTTTGAATTTCGAATCGCATAAAATCGTCATTATTCCCGTTTCACTTGCAACAGCATTTTCGTTAACTCTTGTGCCAAGCATCACAAAAGCATTTGTCGAGAATGATCGAAAAAGCATGAATGACCAGCTCAACCAGGCATTTCAAGTGCTGTTGTTTTTAACATTGCCTGCGGCGATTGGTTTGTCGCTGCTAGCTGAACCTATCTATACGGTCTTTTATGAGTATGATCCGCTTGGTATCGGTGTACTGGGTGCGTATGCGCCCGTGGCGATTTTATTTTCACTCTATTCCGTTACGGCAGCTATTTTACAAGGGATCAATGAGCAGCGTTTCACCATTTTGAGCCTGCTTGTCGGCCTCTTATTAAAATTAAGCTTGAATATTCCGCTCATTCGCGTGATGGAAACGAAGGGAGCTGTCCTAGCCACTGCGATTGGCTATTCTGCAGCCATTCTCATTAATTTAATTGTGATTAAAGTGTTTTCGCGCTATCCTTTTCGTTTAGTTTATCGGAGAAGTTTGCTGATTGTTATTTTTGCGGGATTGATGTGGATTGGAACAGAAGCCACCTATAAGTTTTTGTTGCTGTTCATGTCACCAGCTTCCAAAATCCAATCGCTTATAATCATTTTGATTTGTGCAGCAGTCGGTGCGGGGATTTATTTTTACTTAAGTTTAAAATCAAAACTGGCCTATCGCTTATTTGGTTCACGGGTTGACAGCATCAAGCGGAAGCTGCACCTGCCAGTTTAAATATTTCTTAGGGGGTGTGTGAGGTGCGAGTGGATAAACTGCTGGCCAATCTTGGCTATGGAAGCAGAAAAGAAGTGAAACAGTTTTTGAAAAGCGGCCAAGTGAAAATCAACGGTTCTGTTGTAAAAGATGCCAAGGAACATGTTGATCCGAACAAAGACAGTGTCACCCTTCATGGCGAAGAAATCGAATACAAGGAGTTCATCTATTTGATGATGAATAAGCCGCCAGGTGTGCTGTCAGCGACAGAAGACACCCGGAGTGAGACGGTGATTGATTTGCTGGAGATTGAAGACCAGGTGTATGAGCCATTTCCAGTTGGAAGATTGGATAAAGATACCGAGGGATTGCTGTTGATAACGAATGACGGGAAGCTTGCCCACCGCCTGCTTTCACCGAAAAAGCACGTGCCCAAAACGTACTTTGCAGTAATTGACGGTGAGGTGACTGAAGAAGATGTTCGTGCTTTTAAAAAAGGTGTCACCCTTGATGATGGCTATATTTCAAAGCCAGGCGAGCTAGTGATTTTAAAATCGGGTATTCGATCAGATATCGAACTAACGATCACCGAAGGAAAGTTTCATCAGGTAAAACGAATGTTTGAAGCGGTCGGCAAAAGGGTCGTTTACTTGAAGCGGATTACAATGGGGCCGCTTGTACTTGACGAAACGCTGGAGCTTGGGGAATACCGGGAATTAGAAGAGGAAGAGATCGAAGCACTGCTGGCTTACGAAGCAAAATAGGAAAAGGAGTAATGAAAAATCAACCGATCCAGACCTTGACTTCGGTTGATTTTTTTATTTTATCATTAACACTAGTTGGCTATGCGGGATACGTCTTGAGAAGCAATAACTATAGTTTTAATCCTGTCCGGCTTTTAAAGCGGCGCAGTAAAATATGGCTTTCCACTCTCGTAATCCCATTCAAGCTGTATAGTTCTTCGTTTATGAATTGTTCGAGTCTGGCAAAGTCTTCGACGAGTACATGCATATGAAGGGTGCTTGGTCCAGTCATTTGATAACAGCTGGCAACAACTGGGTTATTCGCCAGTGTTTCCGCCACTCTGACAAGGGAAGCAGGCTCGCAATCCACCTCAAAAAAAGCGGATACAGTTTTTCCGACTCGTTCAGAGTTGATCACTACGGAAAATTTCTCGATAACACCGTTATCCCAAAGCTGATTCACTCTCTCTCGGATCGCAACCCGCGATAAATTCAATTCTTTCCCTATATCGACATAGGACATTCGTCCATGATCGCTTAACAATTCCAGAATTTTTTTATCAATTTCATCTATTTTCATTCACAGACCCCCATTTCATCGTCTTTGTAACACTATCATAACGTATGAATTCTTCAAAGATCAATGTCTTTATTTTGCAAAAGAAATAAATTTCAGAATTATTAAAAGTTATGGAATTTTTAGTTTAGTTGGTTTATACTCTTAAAAAGGGGAGAATCATCTGTTAATTATTTTTTGAATTTAGATTTACATTTGAAATAATTTATTGAGTTTAAAGAACTTTTTGAAAGAAGGCTTGAGAGGATGTGGGTTGTATGACAGTTAATTATTTGAATTATCCCTATGCATCACAGCGCATGGCTGTTTTTGCAAAAAAAGGAATGGTAGCCACGTCTCAGCCGCTTGCGGCTAATGCGGGACTGGATATCTTAAAAAAAGGTGGAAATGCAGTTGATGCAGCGATTGCAACGGCTGCATGCTTAACAGTTGTTGAGCCGACATCCAATGGAATTGGCGGAGACGCGTTTGCACTTGTCTGGATGAATGAAAGCATATATGGACTAAATGCAAGCGGTCCATCGCCAAAAAGTATTTCGATCGATGCAATCAAAGCAAGAGGACTTAACGAACTACCAAAGCATGGTCTTATCCCGGTAACTGTTCCCGGCGTTCCCTCGGCATGGGCGGCATTATCCAAACGCTTTGGTAAGCTTCCGCTGGCTGAAGTATTAAAACCAGCGATTGAATATGCGGAAAATGGTTTTCCATTAACACCGGTATTAGGGAAGTATTGGAATTTGGCGTATAACATTTATAAAAAGATATTTACCGGAGAAGAGTTTACGGGTTGGTTTGATACGTTCGCTCCAAATGGACGTGCACCAAAAATCGGTGAGATGTGGAGCTCGTCAGGACATGCAAAGACGTTAAGAATGATTGCGGAATCAACTGCAGAAAGCTTTTACCGTGGGGAATTAGCAGAAAAGATCGCGAATTTTTCAAAGAGCTATAATGGCTTTTTATCTGCTGAGGATTTAGCGGAATATACGCCTGAATGGGTGCAGCCAATATCGGTAAATTATAGGGGCTATGATGTGTGGGAGATTCCGCCAAATGGTCAAGGGTTAGTGGCCTTGTTGGCATTAAATACGTTGAAGGGCTTTCAATTTAATGAAAAAGAGTCTGCAAATACCTATCATAAACAGATTGAAGCAATGAAACTTGCCTTTGCAGATGGAAAAAAATACATTACAGACCCATCCGATATGTCCGTTAGTGTCAAAGCGCTGTTATCTGACGATTTTGCTGAAGCAAGACGCAATCTAATCAGCGAGGAAGCCATTACACCCGAGCCTGGAACTCCGCCAAGCGGAGGAACAGTTTACTTGGCCACAGCTGATGATGAAGGAAACATGGTGTCTTATATTCAAAGCAACTACATGGGATTTGGGTCAGGAATTGTGGTTCCTGGAACAGGAATTGCCCTGCAAAATCGTGGTTATGATTTCTCAATGGATCCAACGAGTGAAAATGCCCTTAAACCTGGAAAAAGAACATACCACACGATCATTCCGGGCTTTTTAACGAAAGCTGGGGAGGCGATTGGGCCGTTTGGCGTGATGGGCGGGTATATGCAACCCCAAGGGCATGTCCAAGTTGTTATGAATACGATCGATTTTCACCTTAATCCACAAGCGGCATTGGATGCTGCTAGGTGGCAATGGATTGAGGGGAAGAAAGTGCTGGTTGAACATCACTTTCCCCAGCATATTGCCCAAGAACTTGCGAGAAGAGGACATGAAATTCAGGTTGCCTTAGATTCTGGAAGCTTCGGGCGCGGACAAATTATCTGGCGAGACCCACAAACAGGAGTTCTTTCTGGGGGGACAGAACATCGGACGGATGGGGCGATTGCAGCCTGGTAATGGAAGTCGAAAATGGTAAGATTTCCTTAGCAACAAGAGTGCAAGGTAAATAATTTTTGTGAAAGGTTTGGTGGCTGTTTGATTGATTACAGGTTACCCTCCACTTTCACCGAAAGGAGTTCTGATGAAGCAATTACATCTTTTTTACGCTTTCTTTAAAGTTGGCATGCTTGGATATGGAGGCGGCCCCTCATCCATTCCGCTTGTTCATAAGGAAGTGGTCGACCATTACAAATGGATGGATGATGATGAATTTTCCGATGTATTGGCATTGGCAAATACCCTTCCTGGTCCGATTGCTACAAAACTAGGCGGATATATCGGCTATCGAGTTGGCGGTATTTTTGGAATGGTAAACGCCATTCTTTCTACCATTATTCCAACGATTATATTAATGGTCATCTTATTAAAATCCATTTCGACCTTTAAACATTTGCAGTGGGTCTCCGGAATGACAAAAGCAGTGGTACCTGTTGTCGGCGTCATGCTTGCTGTCTTAACATGGGAATTTCTGATGAATGCTAAAAAAGGACTGGGATGGACAAAAACGATTGTTCTATCCGTAGTAAGTCTACTATTATTGCAGGTTTTAAATATAAACCCGGGCATCCTCATTGCGGTACTGATTGCTGTAGCTCTTCTTCAAAAAGGGGAGAAAGCGAGGAAGAAAGAGAAGAAGGGGAGCATGTCAGCATGATATACTGGAAACTATTTTTGGCTTTTCTTATACCTGGACTGGTCGGCTATGGTGGAGGTCCAGCATCCATTCCGCTCGTTGAAAATGAAGTCGTTCGACATTATGGATGGATGTCGGTAAGCGAGTTTAGTGAAGTCCTTGCATTAGCCAATGCACTCCCTGGGCCAATCGCTACGAAATTGGCTGGCTATGTCGGTTACCAACAAGCGGGGATACCGGGTGTATTGGTCGCTGAGTTTGCCTCGGTTGCACCTTCATTGATCCTAATGTTAGGGCTGCTTGGATTACTGTATAAATTTAAAGATTCGCCTAAAGTAAAGCGAATGACGCTATATATTCGTCCAACGATCGCCGTTTTACTCGGGATTATGGCCTATTCATTTTTTGCTGAATCTTTTAAGGGAATCGGGTCGTGGCAAACCCTGTTATTGATTATTGCTAGTTTTCTCTTAATGGAAAAATGGAAGGTGCATCCCGCATATGTAATTGTAGCGTCATTGGTGTATGGAGGAATATTTTTAGCATAAATGTTCTGCAAATTGTTTTTAGTTTA
>JAKACS010000218.1 GCA_021821235.1 Bacillota bacterium | reverse complement strand
AAAATAAACGTCAATATAATCAATATCGAGGCGGGTTAAACTATCTTCAAAAGCTTTGATTACTTTTTCTGGTTTGTCATAAATCGGCTCCAGCTTCCTGGTATGGCCAAGAAGACCGCCTTTTGTGGAGATAATGACTTGGTCTCTTTTTCCCTTAACCAGTTGTGCAACTAATTTTTCACTGCGGCCATCTCCATAAACATCTGCAGTATCAAAAAAATTGATGCCCATTTCAAACGCATGGTTCATCGCTTTAATCGATTGTACATCATCAACTTCACCCCATGCATCACCGCCAATTGCCCACGCACCAAAGCCAATTTCTGAAACCTTTAATCCTGATCTACCAAGTGTACGGTATTCCATTTTTTTCTCTTCCCCCTTACCTTTTTTCAATTTGGACAAGACATAAGATCCTTGCCATTCTTCCAGGTTTTACTTTTATATACCTCAAAACAGGATCCTTATCACCGCATCCATCTGCAAAAGGTGGTTTGAAAACATGCAGCAATTTTGTTACTTTTCTTTAATAATCGTTTCATGCCACATATCATTCATTTCTTTTATAAGTTTCAATTCACATTTTGGTTTACGATCATATGTAAGTAAACCGTTTATTTCTTGCTCTACGTCTGTTAATTGGGTATAACAGAATCCATGCAGTGCTTTGGACGCATACACTGCTTCCATAATTCTTTTATAATCTGAAACAAAATCTTCGGCATTTTTGACGGAAGTATAGCCCCATCCAGCATCCTCGCCAACTTTAAAACCAATCCCGCCAAATTCTGTTAGCAAAATCGGCTCTCCTTGATTTTCAAATCCATTGGCATATATTCCACGCCCAGCCGGTTGAGATTTAAGGATATTTTCTTTCGTCATTAACTCCGCTTTATATACTTCATACTTAGCTACTTCATCTTTATTTCCGTGATTATAATTGTGTATGGCACAAATATCCGTTTTCGTTAATTCCCAACCATCATTTGAAACAACTAATCTTGTCGAATCTAGCGAATGAAGGAGGTGATACATGGAAAGAGAATGGTGTTGTTGCATTTTATTATTCTGAATAAACGGAACACCCCAGCTTTCATTTAATGGAACCCATGCAACAATTGAAGGATGATTATAATCTCGATTTATAATTTCAATCCATTCCCTTGTTAATCTTGCAACTGCGTCTTCGTTATAATATGGTGAAGATGCACATTCACCCCAAACTAAGAAACCTAGCTGATCTGCCCAGTATAGGAATCTTGGATCCTCTACTTTTTGATGCTTTCTACAGCCATTAAATCCCATTTCTTTTGCCAAAGTTATATCTTGTTTCAAATCCTCATCCGTTGGTGCTGTCAACAATCCTTCAGGCCAGTATCCTTGATCAAGGACTAATTTTTGATAATAGGGCTTATTGTTTAAGTAGACCATTCCATTTTCTGTATGAATTTTTCTCATACCGAAGTAAGATTGTACTTCATCCAATTTCAATTCCTGGTCAAATAATGTTATTTTAATATCAAATAGATTTGGTGTCTCCGGAGTCCAATTCCATCCATTGTGATGAAAGGAAGTACGGAAAATATGATGGTTATAAAGGTTAATGATTCGTTTCGTATATTTTTCGTATAGTTGAATCGTATCATTTGCGACAACTTCATTTTTAAAGGAAATTTCGATATCAACCTTTTTGTTAGATAATTCACCTTCAACATCAAACTCAACAATAATATCACCATTGTCAAGATCTGGTGTCATTCTTAACTTTGAAATTCGAGTTGGACTTACTGGTTCTAACCATACCGTCTGCCAAATTCCCGTTGTCCTAGTATACCAAATCGCATCTGACTGTTCGATCCAGTACTGTTTTCCTCTCGGTATGGTTTCGTCTGTTGAGGGATCTTCTGCTCTTACTACGATTGTTTCTGTTTTCCAGGTCAATGTTTCCGTAATATCAAAAGAAAATGAAACATGTCCTCCTTCATGAAAGCCAACAAATTGTCCATTAACATACACCCAAGCCCGATAGTCCACTGCACCAAAATGTATGAGTACTCTCTCATTTTTCCATGTATTTGGTACTGAAAATTCCCGCTTATACCATACATTGTCATGAAAATTCGGGTCATTTATTCCACTAAGCTTTGCTTGATATGCAAATGGAACTGTGATCTTTTGATCAAAGGATTTGTCCTGCTGGAACCATTTCTGCACTACCCCAAGATTTTGGTCATCGAAAGCAAAATCCCATACACCATTTAAATTTAACCAATTGCTTCTTACAAATTGCGGTCTGGGATATTCTTGTCTATAATTCATGTGTCGTTCTCCTTTCAACAATCAAGTTGTAAAATTCACTTAAGCCTTTTATTTATTTTGAAGATGAAAGCATTTCATTGCTTGCCGAATGATTTAGCTTTAAAACACGATTCTTCGCTAGGGCAATGACGCCAGCACTAACATAAAACATAACACTGATAAAATCTGATAAGAAGAAAAAGATTACAGCTAATCCTAACCAGATAAGCGGAATTTTATATTGTACGGAATGGTCTTTCACCATTTTCCAAGTAATAAGTGCATTTACACTGGCAATTACTACAAAAAAGAGACCATACGTTACCGAAAACATATACAAATTTTTGAAGATTGATTGTACGCCCATTGATTCGATTGGGGACAAACTTCCTAATTGACTGGCCTGTCCCCGTATATAAAAAGAATAAAAGAAAATGGTAATAACACCTGAAAGGATTTGCCAAACACTTGCAATATAAATCATTTTGCGTTCAAAAGATCGTTTCACTTACTATCCCCCCAGATCTACCTACTCTTTAACTCCAGCCGACAACGTCATCGATTGCATAAAATATCTCTGAGCAAATAAATAGAGTAGGAATGTCGGAATTAGTGCGATTAATGCTCCAGCAGTTCCCAATCCCGGATACGTAATATATTGCCCTTGAAGTAGCTGTAATCCAGGAGTTATCGGCAATTTATCGACATCATTGATGATAATGGATGGCCACAAGAAATCATTCCACGAGCCAGTAAAACTAAATAAGGCAACAACCGTCAAAACAGGGCGAATGAGCGGCAATATTATATGGTAGAAAATTTGCCATTCGTTCGCTCCATCGATTCGGGCTGATTCGTCTAATGCCTTCGGGATTCCTAAAACAAATTGACGTACCAAGAAGATATTAAAGACACCAGCAGCACCTGGAACAATGACAGCCATTAAGCTATTAACCCATCCTAGACTATCCATTACTTTATAGAGAGGAATAAGGTTGACTACACTTGGAAACATCATCGAACCAAGCAAAAAAGAAAACAAGACATCTCGACCTTTAAACTTGAGTCTTGTGTAGCCATATGAGGCAAGTGAGACAACTATTAATACAAGCACTGTGTTGCTAACGGAAACAATCAGCGAATTAAAGAACCATTTGATCACAGGGCTTGTATCGTTATTAAACAATAATTGTTTATAGTTGCTGATAGTCCAATGAATCGGCAAAAAAGTGAATCCTGTTGATTCGATTTCATTATTGGATTTAAAAGACGTAAAGAAAGCCCATATTAGCGGGATTACCCAAAACAGTGCCATAATCAATAAGAAGATAAAGGCAATTATTTTTGTTCCCTTGCTTTGTTTCATATCCATTCACCTCCTAATCTCGATCCCTTAATATTACAAATTGGAAAATTGATACGATTGTTATTACTAACCCTAAAAGAACAGCCATTGCAGAGGAAATTCCAGCTATGGACATTCCTTTTCCAAACGCATTTTGTTGAATATACATTAAGAGGACACGGGTAGAATCTTTTGGACCGCCTCCCGTTAACATTAATGGCTGCCCGTAAACATTAAACTGGGCAATTGTTGTCATAACGGTTGTAAATAAAATTTGGTACTTAATACTTGGTAGTGTAATCTTAAAAAACTTAGTGATTGTGCCAGCACCATCCAATGACGCAGCTTCAAACAAACTTTGTGGGACACCATTTAATGCTGCAAGGTAAATAACCATATTCCCGCCAATCATCCACCAAGTTGTAACCAAGACGATCGAAATCCATGCCCATGGTTGGTTATCTAATAGATTTAGAGAAACCTTGAAATAGTTATTTAATGGTCCATAAGAAACGCTTAATAAAAATTGCCAAATAATCATTACGGCTGAGATTGCAAATAGTGATGGCATATAAAAAATCGATTGAAATAGGCGATTAAATTTGGGCTTTGCGGATAATGCTGTTGCAAATAGAAGCGGAACAATGATCGTAACCGGCACTGAAAAGATTACAAAATAAATCGTATTTTTCAATCCATTGCGGAATTGCGAATAAAAGCTTGAATTTTGATCAAAAAGGATTGTTTGATAATTTTGCAAGCCCACAAACTGAGGCGCATCCAACAAGTTCCACTTTGTAAATGAAATATAAATACCATACACACTTGGAATTAGGAAAAAGATAATAAAGAGTATTAAATGAGGTCCAACAAATACTGCTGGCCATAGATTAATGCCTTTTCGCTTATTCACTGAAGAATCCATCTAGTACCACCTCAATTGTTTAAGAAAGATAAGAGGAGGAGTTTTGTTCCTCCTCCTTTTCTTTATTGATTTGCCATTTTATCATTGACCGTTTGCTGAATTTTCTTCAATTGATCTTTAATAGCTACTTTACCTTGAATCATATCCCACAAAGAGGTATCGATTTCACTAAAAATATAGGAATATCCAGGATCTGTTACAATTGTAATCGCTTTTTGGCCTTTATCGGTTTTTAATAGGAAAGATTGAGGCATTTTAGTGTATTCAGTATTATTCAGCATGTCAAGAGCTGTTGGGTTTGCACCTGATTTAATCCATTCCGTTTGGTTGTTACGTAACCAGTCAATGAATTTAACAGTAGCTTTAACTTTGGCATCGTTGCGATCTTTGCTCTTAAATAAGGCAAATTGGTCAGCACCGCTTCCTTGAATAATTTTGTTCGCATCCCATTGAGGTGTGAACGTTTCTCCCCATGTAAAGTCTTTAATTTCTTGCATTGTACTTAACATCCATGTTCCTTCTGGCAAGAAAATGATTTTGCCCGTCTTAAATAATTTGGTTGTGTCTTCCCCTTTTTTGTTCATATAACCTTGGTCAAGCAACTTTTTGAATTCTTCTACTGCTGCAACAGATGTTCCGTTGTCGATGGTAGGTTTCCCATTTTCAGAGAATTTCCCACCCATTTGCAAATAAAGATTACTAAAGTTTTGCATCCCCCAGCTAAATCCCATCGCAAGAATACCATCTTTTTTAGCAGCGGCGCCTGCTTTTTCGATTTCCTCATAAGTAATGACACCATCATCAGCTGCACCCGGAACATATTTGTCAACTAAATTTTTGTTATAGTACATGACCCATGAACCTAAGGTTGCTGGTATGCCATACTGTTTATCTTTAACGGTACCAACATCCCATGCAGCTTTAACATATTTATCCGCAGAAATTCCTGTTCCTTTTAAATACGGATCCCACGAATCAAGAACCCCTTGGCTGTTATATGTAGCGACATTTTCGGATGCAATTAGGGCAACGTCAGGTACACCTTGGCGAGAACGAGCGACAGTTGCTAACTTATTATTAAATGCATTACCTTCTATACGAACCATTTTTACTTTGTACTCTGGGTTTGTTGCGTTGTATTGATCAATGTTTTTCTGAACTAAGTCCCCATCAGGACCGGTCATACTTGTCCATAGCAAAATTTCTTTTTTGCCCTTATCATTTGAAGTAGCGCTATTCCCACCATTGCTACATGCCGCTAAAAAAACAGATAACGCGATGATTGCCGACAGCAGTATAGAAAATTTAAATTTCTTCACTATTGATTCCCCCTAAGTGATATTCGATTTAAAAACGCTTTCAAACTACTTAAGATTAATTTTTCTCTCGTTATAAGATGGGCCATCTACTTTTAATTTACCATCTTCAAAATATAATCGATCAATATTCAGTTGTCGGTCGCCACTAGGTGC
>JAKACS010000217.1 GCA_021821235.1 Bacillota bacterium | reverse complement strand
AAATGGCTGAACAGCAAATGGGCGGAGGGTTTTCCCGCTAAAAAGTGAATACAATGGCTACAAGAGAGTGGGACATTGCTCCTCTCTCTTTTTATTTTGTACTATTATTTTAATTTTTCGAAACATTTTGTATAATTGAGTTGTATTGGCCAAAAATTTGATGTGAGGGGGAGATGTATGAAGAGAGAAGATTTTATTGCACCTGAAAACTACAATTTGGTTTCTGAAGTAGAACGGTTTGCAGCCGAGCCGGGACGGATTGCATTAAAATGGGAGAATGAAGCAGGGCAAAAAAGACAAATAACGTACAACGAGTTGATCAAGCAGGTGAATCAGATTGGCAATATTTTTAAAAGCCAAGGGCTTGGAAAGGGAGATGTTGTTCTCGTCATGATCCCGAGGCTGATCGAGGCCTATGCTGTTTATTTGGCAGCGCTAAAGCTCGGGATTATTGTAATTCCAAGTTCTGAAATGCTACGGGAAAAGGATCTCCACTATCGGATTGCCCACGGGGATGTGAAAGGAGTTGTCAGCTATTACGAATACACACCTCAATTTAAAAATATTACCAAACCGATTGTTAAATTTTCGCTAGGCGGCAGCGCAGGTTGGCTTGATATTGGTGAAGAGCGGTTGAAAGCCTCAGAAGAGCTGGCCGCTGCGGAAACACTTCGGGATGACATGGCCTTCTTATCCTATACCTCTGGGACAACTGGAAATCCAAAAGGTGTTGTCCACACACATGGCTGGGCTTTTGCGCATCTGAAAACAGCTGCGAAAAACTGGCTGTGCATCCAGGATGGTGATACCGTATGGGCGACAGCAGGGCCTGGCTGGCAAAAATGGATTTGGAGCCCATTTTTATCGGTGTTAGGCTCAGGGGCAACAGGCCTTGTCTATCATGGGAAATTTGAACCAGAAAAATACTTGCATTACCTTGAAAAGTATAATGTGAATGTGTTATGCTGCACACCAACGGAATACCGTTTAATGGCAAAAGTTGATCGTTTACAAGAGTACAAGCTGCCAAATTTGCATAGCGCCATATCGGCAGGTGAGCCGCTCAACCGCGAAGTCATTGATACATTTCGGAAATATTTTAATATAGACGTTCGTGACGGATATGGGCAGACGGAAAACACACTCCTTGTCGGTGTTACGAAAGAAATGGAGTTGAAACCAGGTTCAATGGGAAAACCGACTCCTGGGAATCGAGTAGAAATTATAAATGAGGAAGGCGCATTGTGTGCAATTGGTGAGGTTGGAGATATTGCAGTGCATGTTGAGTCACCAGCACTATTTAAAAATTACTATAAAGATCCAGAAAGAACAGCCATGCAGTTCCGCGGGGAGTATTATATAACCGGTGATAAAGCCAAGAAAGATGAGGATGGATATTTCTGGTTTGAAGGACGCGGAGATGATATTATTATCAGCTCAGGCTACACGATTGGGCCGTTTGAAGTGGAAGATGCCCTTGTGAAGCATCCATTCGTGAAAGAATGCGCGGTTGTTGCCAGCCCAGATGAAATCCGCGGAAATCTTGTCAAGGCTTTTGTTGTTTTAAAAGATGACATTGATGCAGCTGACCCGAAATTAATCAGCACTCTCCAGGAACATGTGAAAGCGCTGACAGCTCCGTATAAATATCCAAGGAAAATTGAATTTTTAAAAGAACTTCCAAAAACAACATCCGGAAAGATCCGCAGAATTGAACTTCGCCAAAAAGAAGCACAGCAGTTTAAAGCATAGTATGCTATTCGAAACAACAGGCAGGGTTAAGTGCAACAAACCCTGCCTGTTGTTTTTATGAACTTGCCGAGAACACTCGTACGTTCAGTCATAAGAAGTTCGGAATGACTGGAAAGTAAAAAATCTGGCAGTTTTCCCTTATTCGTACTATAATAAATTGATTTATTTCGTGACAAGAAAGAATTGGGGATGAAAGATGAAAAGAAATGAAGTGAAACAAGGTGCGATCCATGCCGGCTTATCTTATTTGCTTTGGGGATTGCTGCCAATTTATTGGAAATTTCTTGAGAATGTATCGGCAAAAGAAATTTTGGCCAACCGGATATTCTGGTCGTTCATGTTTATGATCGTGATTCTATTGATTTCAGGTAAATGGGAATTGTTTATCCGAACATTTAAGGGATTTGCACACAATCAAAAGCAGCTATATGCTCTTGCTATTGCCTCTTTTTTAATTACGATTAATTGGTTTACCTATATTTGGGCGGTGAACAATGGGAAAATGATTGAAGCGAGTCTCGGTTATTACATTAACCCGCTCGTTAGTTTCCTTCTCGGGGTAATTGTTTTAAAAGAGCGATTGACGATTGCCCAATATATCTCATTCTTTTTGGCGGCTGTCGGTGTATTGATCATCACACTTTCCTATGGATATTTTCCCTCGATCGCCATAACGCTGGCACTTTCTTTTGGATTATACGGTTTAGCGAAAAAACTGATTAATGTTGAATCATCTGTAGGCCTTACGCTGGAAACCTTGGTGATGACTCCGTTTGCATTCGTTTATTTGTTATACTTGCTCGGTAATGGAACAAATGCGTTTTTAACGGCTGGGGTAGGAACGGACGCACTTTTAGTGGGTGCCGGGGTGGCTACCGCGGTTCCGCTTCTTTATTTTGCAAAAGGAGCGCAAAAAATTCCGCTGTCCCTTCTAGGGCTGCTGCAATATATTGCACCAACGATTACGCTGATCCTTGGAGTTTTTATTTACGGTGAGCACTTTTCAAAACTGCAGCTTTTGGCCTTTTTGTTTATTTGGTCTGCATTATCGGTCTACTCCATTTCAAAAACAAAACTGTTTACAACATATAAAATGAAATATGAAAAGCAGTAAGGCATTATTCTAAAAAAGACCTTATCCTGTGATCAAAGCAGGATAAGGTTTTTTTTACAAAAAAGTCCTTTTAACTTTTTCCCAAAAAGAATTATCTTTTAGTTTCAAGGTTTTAATTTTTTGCTCACTTAATTTGACTTGAATTTTTTCAACATGGCGGATGCTTAATGCTTCATTGTCCATTCCCATTGTCGGCTGGTCATTGCCTTCGGAAACAACTTTCAAGGTCAAAGTACGTTCTTGTCCGAGAATGAATGAGGAACCAAGCGTGCGGTAGCGATTGTTGTTAATCGAGGCCAATTCGCTTACTTGCATGCAGGAAAGAAGCGGATCGACAACCGCTCCATTGACAGATTTATTATAAGCAGTACTTCCTGTTGGGGTCGCAACAATCATGCCATCACCGCGGAAAGTTTCAAAATGGAGCTGATCAATGAAAACATCAATCACCAAAGTTTTGATAATCGCTGAATGAAGGCTGAATTCATTTAAACAGCGGAAGGTTCCTTGTCCATCAATCGTTATTTCAATGACCGGATAACGCCTGACTTCCACCAGCTCATTGGCCATTGCCTCGATCATTTTCGAGCGATCTTCGATTTGAAAATCACAGTACATGCCAAGGCGGCCAAACGTTGAAATGCCGGCATACAAGCAATCATCGCGGAACCCTGTTTTGCGGACAGCCTGGAGAAACGTTCCATCTCCACCGATACTGGCAATGATATTGGCTTTGCGGAAATCTTCCACGATTGTAAAATCATATCTTTTTGCCAAATCGTAAAGTGGTGCCACCTTTGCCAAGGAAGCTGGGTCTTTTTTATGGTAAAGAAATAAATTGCGGCGTTGATCCATTAACCATCCCTCCATTTGATAAATTTTATTACTATTTCTTATCCCTATTTGGTAAAATAACAAGAAGTAATCGTTTTCATCTTATCATTTTTTTGAAACGAAATGAAACAGTATCCGTATAAAGAAAGAGACATTTGAAAAAGGGGGCATGCGTATTGACGGGAAAGCGATGGGCAGCTTTGGGTATTGCTGCTGGAAGGAAAAGCCGACACCAGCCGATTTATTTCCTCGACAATCATTGTTGGTTACCTCATTTCAGCTTTTCTGCCGAAAAAGCAAGGACTGCATGACCTATTTGCAGAGACGACCGTCGTTCATTGCGAATAAGCAGACGAAAACACCAAAGGCAGATTGGGCGCTAGGAAACGCCCCTGCTTTTCGGAAAATTCGAAAGGGGGTAAAATTTTAATGAAAACAAAAAATTTTTCAAAAGAAATCATTGAAAAAACGGATCATTTTGGCGCACATAATTATCATCCGCTGCCAATCGTGATTTCAAAAGCAGAGGGGGTATGGGTTGAAGATCCAGAAGGAAGCCGATATATGGATATGCTTAGCTCCTATTCGGCATTGAATCAAGGACATCGTCATCCAAAAATCATACAGGCTTTAAAGGATCAGGCTGATAAGGTGACACTAACATCACGTGCGTTTCACAATGATAAGCTTGGGAACTGGTATGAAAAGATTTGCAAATTAACAAACAAAAATATGGTGCTCCCAATGAATACCGGGGCAGAAGCCGTTGAAACGGCTATAAAAGCTGTACGCCGCTGGAGCTATGATGTAAAAGGAGTCCCTGAAAACCAGGCGGAAATTATTTCTTGTATCGGCAACTTCCATGGCCGGACGATGGGTGCCGTGTCACTATCATCCGATGTGGAGTACAAACGCGGCTTTGGCCCATTGGTACCAGGTATGAAATTAGTCCGATACGGTGATATTGAGGCATTAAAAGCTGCGATCACACCTAACACAGCGGCCTTTATCGTTGAACCGATCCAAGGCGAAGCGGGAATTGTGATTCCGCCTGAAGGTTATTTAAAAGCGGCGTTTGGAGTATGCAAAGAAAACAATGTATTGTTTGTTGCCGATGAAATTCAATCCGGTTTGGCTCGTACGGGGAAAATGTTTGCCTGCGATTGGGAGAATGTTATTCCAGATATATATATTTTAGGAAAAGCACTGGGCGGCGGTGTATTGCCGATTTCGTGTATTACAGCAAACTCCGATATTCTTGGTGTTTTTAACCCGGGTTCCCATGGATCTACCTTTGGTGGCAATCCGCTTGCCTGTGCCGTTTCGATTGCGGCAATAGAAGTGGTTGAAGATGAAAAACTGGTTGAAAGATCGCTGGAATTGGGTACCTATTTTCTTGAACAGCTAAAGACGATTGATAATCCGATTATTAAAGAAATAAGAGGAAAAGGTTTATTTATTGGCGTAGAATTAACCGAATCAGCTAGACCATATTGTGAACGGTTAAAAGATGAAGGATTGTTATGCAAAGAAACACACGAACGGGTGATTCGCTTTGCACCACCGCTAATTATCAAAAAAGAAGAAATCGACTGGGCAATGGAGCGGATAAAAAAAGTTCTCTCTTAAAAATTATCTGATTAAAACGAAGTATAAACCTAATCATTTAGGTTTATTTTTTTTTATTCTGCCGATACTAGTAGGCTGAAAGGTTGTGAACGGATTGAAATGGCTGGTCTTTGCTGTGATCATTGGCTTCTTTTTGCTGATTCTCGTCCTTTTTACAAAGTTAACAATCTATATTAACTATTATCATCGAAACGATAATGATGATTTGGAAATTGAATTTCGGGCTTTGTTTGGATTATTTAAGTACAAAAAAGACATTCCGCTCATTAAAGTGGATGATGATTCACCAAGTATCATTTTAAAGGGAAAAACGAAAATGGGGCCGCAAGAAAGGGAGTCGGATATGACAGTAAACCAAATAACGCCGAGCAAAGTTATTTCCAGTTTAAAAAATTTCCGGGAAATCCTTGAGCATGTCATTCAATTTAATGTGGTACTACGAAAATTTTTAAGAAAAGTAACCATTCAACAGTTTCATTGGTCAACTGTTGTTGGTGTCGGAGATGCGGCACTTACCGGGATGCTGACAGGCGGATTGTGGGCGGTAAAAGGAAGTATAGTAGGCTTATTGAGCCGCTATTTTCGATTGAAAGAAAAGCCTGAAATCAAGATTCTGCCGCAATTTCAACAAATGATCATCCAGACAGAGCTTTCATGTATGTTTCAATTCCGGATTGGGCATGCTATAATAGCAGGATTAAAATTAGTTAAA
>JAKACS010000216.1 GCA_021821235.1 Bacillota bacterium | reverse complement strand
TTTTCTCCCTTTCCGAGAAATCCGTCGAACAAATAGTAAAAGCTTGTCTCCTATTTTGACAATCTTTTATTTTCACTCCTTTTATAATAGACTTCAACAAGAAAATGATAGGGAGTGTCATTAATGGAAAAAATTGAACGGAATTTAATGGAGCCCATCGGAGAAGTGAACCTGCAGGCAACCAAGATGGATTTGTCAAACACGGCCAAAAAATTTCAGGCAAAAATAGAGAACTTCCTTGTGAAGAAAGGCTACTTGTTGGTATTGGTCGGTTTTTTGCTTGGGCGCGCGTTAATATTGTCAAAGCTGACTCCCTTTAGTCTGCCGTTCTTTGCTGTAGTCTATCTGTTGAAAAAAGACCGGGCCCCTCTCGCTTTAGTGGGTCTAATAGCTGGAGCTGCGACGATTTCCTTTACAAATGCCGCATCCACTTTTGCCGTTACATTCTTGTTTATGCTGCTTTTTCAAATGACGAAAAAGTGGCTCAAAAATGAAGCCAAATCATTGCCGATCTATGTCAGTCTGATTTTAACAGCCGGAAAGCTGGCAGAAAGCTTTGTGACCACAAAGGATTTATCATTATATGACGGAATGATGGCGGTCGTTCAAGGAATTTTGACGTTTATACTAACGCTCATCTTTATGCAAAGTATCCCCCTTTTAACAATGAATAAACGGAAACAGTCGCTGACAACAGAAGAAATTGTTTGCTTAATCATCATGCTTGCCTCCGTTATGACAGGGACAATCGGCTGGGTTGCCTACGATCTTTCTATTGAGCATATCATGTCAAGATATTTGGTGCTCATGTTTTCGTTTGTTGCGGGAGCAACAGTCGGCTCAACGGTTGGCGTTGTGACTGGATTAATCTTTAGTCTCGCGAATGTTTCAAGCTTTTCCAATATGAGTTTGCTTGCCTTTTCAGGTGTGCTTGGCGGTTTATTGAAAGAAGGCAAGAAAATTGGGGTATCTGTCGGGTTACTCATTGCTACGGTATTGATTGGCATGTATGGTGAAGGTGGCGGTTCGATCTTACTAACCGTGCTCGAATCGACAGCAGCCATTCTGTTATTTTTGCTTACACCGAAATCGCTGACCTCCAGATTGGCAAAATACATCCCTGGGACGCCAGAATATACCGCTGAACAACAAAAATATATGCGGAAAATGCGGGATGTAACAGCCCAGCGTGTTGCGCAATTTTCAACGGTGTTCCATGCGCTGTCGCAAAGCTTCTCCAACAGCGGCGGAGATAATGATTTCGAAGAAGAAGATCGTGAATTGGACTATTTCTTAAGTAATGTCACCGAAAAAACATGCCAAACTTGTTTTAAAAAAGAACAATGCTGGTCCAAAAACTTTACTAAAACATATGAGTATATGGGAGAAATTATTCATGAAATGGATCAAAATACAGGAACCGTTTCACAGCGATTATCAAAGGATTTCGATAAATATTGTACTAGATCCAAAAAGGTGATGGATGTCATTCAGCAGGAGCTTACCTTTTACCAGGCAAATCAAAAACTGAAAAAGAAAGTAATGGAAAGCAGAAGATTGGTCGCCGATCAATTGCTTGGTGTTTCAGAAGTCATGGAAAACTTCGCGAAAGAAATCCAGCGGGAGCGGGAAAACCATCATAAACAAGAAGAACAAATTATGGAAGCGCTTTTAGAATGCGGCATCGAAATCGAAAATGTAGAAATTTATAGCTTGGAACAAGGAAATGTTGACATCGACATCATGCTGCCATTTGGAAACAGCCATGGGGAATGTGAGAAATTGATTGCACCCCTGCTTTCAGACATACTCGGCGAAACAATCATTGTTAACACAGAAGCAGGGTTCAATAGTCCAAATGGCTTTTGCCAAGTAACCTTTAAATCAACGAAAGCGTTTGTTGTGGAAACGGGAGTAGCACATGCTGCAAAGGATGGAGGCTTTGTATCCGGAGACAGTTACTCCACAATTGAACTGGGTGGCGGCAAGTTTGCGATTGCCATTAGCGATGGCATGGGAAACGGGGAAAGAGCACATGTTGAAAGCACAGAGACCTTGAAGTTGCTACAGAAAATTCTAAAATCAGGTATTGAAGAAAAAGTCGCAATCAAGTCGGTTAATTCTATTTTATCGTTAAGGACAACCGATGAAATTTTTTCAACACTTGACTTGGCAATGATAGATTTGCAAAATGCGTCGACAAAATTTCTGAAAATTGGCTCAACCCCTAGCTTTATTAAGCGTGGCGACCGTGTAATCAAAATCCAAGCAAGCAACTTGCCAATGGGGATTCTGCAGGAATTTGAAGTCGACGTTGTCAGCCAGCAATTAAAAGCGGGAGATCTATTAATCATGATGAGTGATGGTGTTTTTGAGGGACCAAAGCACGTAGAAAACTATGAATTATGGATGAAGCGAAAAATCAAAGAGTTGCAAACAGATGATCCTCAAGAAGTGGCAGACTTAATTATGGAGGAAGTAATCCGGTCAAGATCTGGTTTAATTGAAGATGATATGACGGTTACAGTTGCAAAAATAAAACACAATATGCCAAAATGGGCATCCATCCCTGTGCAAAAAATGAAACGCAGGGCATAAATCTGGATTCAGGCTGTTGATATGTATAAATCTCTTCCCGCACGTCGACAATGGTAACAATACGTATACGGAGGAGAGAAACGATGAATACAGGGAAAATAAGACAGATTTTATTGATTACAGATGGGTGTTCTAATCAGGGCGAAAACCCGGTTGCAATGGCTGCACTAGCAAAAGAAGAAGGTATTACGGTAAACGTAATTGGGGTGATGGATCACGATATTATTGATGAAAAAGGAATGCAGGAAATTGAAACTATCGCAATGTCAGGGGGAGGAGTCAGTCAAATCGTTTATGCAAAGCAGCTATCACAGACCGTGCAAATGGTAACAAGGCAAGCGATGACTCAGACCATCCAGGGGATTGTGAACAAAGAATTACAGCAAATATTGGGGCGAAATCAAACGATGGAAGACCTCCCGCCAGAAAAAAGGGGGGAAGTCATGGAGGTAGTCGATGAGCTTGGTGAAACGGCAGAGTTGGAGGTCCTCGTATTGGTGGATACAAGCGCGAGTATGAAGCTAAAGCTTCCGACGGTTAAAGAGGCCATTTTGGACTTATCGATTAGCCTCAACTCGCGCACGGGCAATAATTCGTTTTCCCTATTTGTATTTCCCGGGAAAAAGAGTGAAGTAGAAATGCTATTGGGATGGACACCAAAGTTAATGTCTTTAACAAATGCTTTTTCACAAATTACCCCTGGTGGTATTACTCCGACAGGTCCTGCCCTTCGTGCTGCTTTAAACGCGTTCCAGCAAAAACGTTCGTTAAGGAGTCTGCTTTCTCGTGATGATGAATCATCCTTTGAAGAGTCGATTTAGAATTCAGCCTGGAACCGTAATTGAGGGAAAGTGGCATAAGAACAAATATACAATTTTAAAAGAATTGGGCAACGGCGCAAACGGAATTGTCTATTTAGCGCGGCATCAAAATCAACATGTCGCCTTAAAAATAAGTGAAAATGGCATGTCCATTACTTCCGAGGTAAATGTGTTAAAATCCTTTGCAAAGGTCCAAGGGTCAGCCCTCGGGCCTTCTTTAATAGATGTCGATGATTGGAAAAGCAGACAAGGAGTCGTTTCCTTTTATGTGATGGAATATATTTCAGGTATAGATCTATTATCGTTTATTGAGAAAAACGGAAAGGCATGGACAATTGTACTTGTCATTCAGCTGTTAAATGATCTTGAACAACTGCATCGGGGCGGCTGGATTTTTGGCGACTTGAAGCCTGAAAATTTGATTGTGACAGGGCCTCCAACCCGGATCAGATGCATTGATGTCGGCGGGACAACAATAAGGGGGCGGGCCATTAAAGAGTTTACGGAGTTTTATGACCGGGGGTACTGGGGGCTTGGTTCAAGAAAAGCAGAACCGGCCTATGATTTATTTGCAGTTGGTATGGTGTTGATCAATACGGCTTATCCAAAACGTTTTCACAAACAGTCGGGTGGGCTACCACAATTAGCCGGGGCAATCCGGCAAAAACCGGAGCTAGGAAATCTTGAGCCTATCCTTTTAAAAGCACTCCAAGGACAATATGCAAGTGCCAAGCAGATGCGGCAGGAATTGCTATCGATCGCAACGGCATCCGCCCATCCTGTAAAAAGGAGAGGTCATGAGCCAATCCAACAGCCAGAGCCAAAAAAAGCTGCCCCGGTAAACGGGAGACTTCGTTCAGATCGGTATCCGAAGAAAAAGAAGAAAAAAGCCGGTTTAATCGAAACATTGCTGATACTTGCAGCAATGGGGCTATTCTATTTCCTTTATATCTCAGGAAAAATATTTTAAAATCTTTTTTCTTTTTTTGAAACTATTATCTGCCTTAATCGTAAATTACAATAGGAATCGCTGGATTTGAATTGGTTACAGCAAAATGATTACTTTAAGGAAGTATACAAATGTTAGAAATAAAAGTAGAAGCTTTTCTTGAACGGCATTCCTTTAAGCTTGAAAATAAACGGATCGTTGTCGGAGTTTCCGGCGGTTCGGATTCCTTGGCACTGCTGCATTATTTGTTGGAGAGGAAAGAAAAAAGAAATCTATTTCTAGTTGTTGCCCATGTTGACCATATGTTTCGCGGGGAAGAATCTTTTGAAGATGCGATGTTTGTGAAAGAATTTTGCACAGCTTTTTCTGTACCGTTTGAAATGACACAGGTTGATGTCCACGATCTGATGGTGCGAACGGGGAAAAGTGCAGAAACGGCGGCAAGGGAAGTCCGCTACGACTTCTTTGCAAAAGTGATGAAGGAATATCAATGCTCAAGCCTCGCGCTCGCCCATCATGGAGATGATCAAATCGAAACAATTTTAATGCGGTTGACGAGGGGGAGCACAGGAAAGGCAAGGGCAGGAATACCTTTTCAACGCCCGTTTGCATCCGGATTGATCTTTCGCCCATTTTTAAATGTGACAAAGGATGATATCAATCACTATTGTGAAGAAAAAGATTTAGTGCCGCGGATCGATCCAAGCAATATGGAAAGCATCTATACGAGAAATCGCTTTCGGATAAACTGCCTGCCGTTTTTAAAAGAGGAGAATCGCCAAGTTCATGAGCATTTTCAGCGGTTTAGCGAAGAAATGCAAAACGATGAAGATTTTCTCCAAGAATTAACGGCAGAACAAATGAATAAAGTAATGTCAACAAGGGATAATGACCATATTACCATTGATAGAAACACATTTCTTGAAATGCCTTTACCTTTACAAAGAAGAGGGATTCAACTAATATTAAACTATCTTTACAAAAAAAGGCCTTCGTCTCTTTCAGCAATCCATATAGACCAAGTTTTGGCGTTAATAAGAAACGATCATCCATCGGGGAAATTGGACTTTCCTCACGGGTTAAAAGTGATTCGTTCCTACCGCTCCTGTCATTTTCAGTTTGAAATTTTGGACACTCAGCCCTATCGGTTTGAAATTGAAGAGCCGGGGACGTACCAGTTTCCAGGAGTTGGCGAATTAACGATGGAATATATTGAAACGACAGATGCTGACGATCACTACAGCAATTGTGCCGTGCTGTTTCAAGTAGATAAAATTCATCTCCCATTGATTATCCGGACAAGGCAAGTGGGAGATCGAATGTCGCTCAAAGGAACAGTGGGTACGAAAAAAGTAAAGGATATTTTTATTGACCGCAAAATTCCAATTCAGGAAAGAGATCGCTGGCCGGTGATCACGGATCGAGATGGAGAAATTCTCTGGTTGCCCGGCTTGAAAAAATCAGCACTTGAGGGTATTGGTGATTCTGCAGGTAGTTTTATTCAACTTACGTACAGCAGGAATGATTTCTAGGGGGCATTTTTTAGATGAAACAGGATATCGAAAAGGTGTTAGTATCGGAAGAAGAGATTCAAGAAAAGATTAAGCAGCTAGCATCAAAGCTGACAGAAGAGTATAAAGACCGCTTTCCACTGGCTGTCGGCGTGCTAAAAGGGGCAATGCCATTTA
>JAKACS010000215.1 GCA_021821235.1 Bacillota bacterium | reverse complement strand
ATCCAGTGCAGCCGGTGGGTCGCAAGAAAAACGAGCTTTCCCTCAAAAAGAAGAAGCATTGTTTCTTTCAAATCGGCTTCCGTTTCAATATCCAAATGGGCGGTTGGCTCATCAAGCAAAAGGATGGGACGATTTCCTAAAAACGCTCTCGCAAGGGCAATCCGCTGTTCTTGTCCACCGCTGATATTGCGTCCACCTTCTCCTATTATCGTTTCCAATCCATTTGGTAGTTCCTCAATAAACTTATGAAGCCCCGCGGCTCGAACCGCATTTTCCACTTCACTTTTAGCTGCATTCGGATGATAAAAGCGAATATTGTTCAGAATGGTGTCATGGAACAAATACGGATGCTGCGGAATGTAAGTCAACTGCCGGTGCCAATCATCCTGTGACAGAGAAGATAGTTTTTTTCCGTCGATAAGAATTTCTCCTTTTGAAGGAGATAAAAACCCGGCCAGTAAATCAATCATCGTTGATTTTCCGGCACCGCTTGCACCGATAATCCCGATTCTCTTTATGCCTGCAAGTGAAAATTGCAGGTCAAACAATCCGAATTCAGTTTTATCTTCATAATGAAAGCTCACGTGATCCATTGTTAACATGCTCGCTGCATTCCATTGAGGAAGTGACACAGATTGTTGTTTAGCCAATTTTTTATCCACTATTTCTTGAATTTTCCTACCAGCTTCTTTGCCATCCAATGTGGCATGATAATCGGCTCCGACTTCGCGAATCGGCAAAAAGAACTCCGGTGCAAGGATCAAAATGGTTAGTGCCGGTTTCAGATCCATTGTTCCGTTGATTAACCCCATCCCAAGGAACACTGCAACCGTTGCAATTGAGAGCATCGTAAAAAAGTCTAGCGCGAATGTCGATAAAAAAGCTATCCGCAATGTTGCCATTGTTGCTTGCCGGTAGCGCTCACTGACAAGGCTGATTTTTTCGCTATGCTTTCCGCTAAGGCCTAAATATTTTAATGTTTCAAGCCCTCTTAACGAGTCGACAAAATGATTGGAAAGCATTTGATAGGATTGATGTTGACGATCAGCCTTGCTGCGGGCCGCCAATCCAAGCAAAATCATAAAGATAATTAAAATAGGCGAAGCAATGATTAAGATAACAGCAGACCTTACATTTTCAAAAAAAATAAAGATGACCGCTATCGCCGGAATAAAAGCCATGTTCATCAATTTTGGCAAAAACAGCTCCAGATAGCGGCGAAATTTCATGGTACCTTCCAAAATTAATGTGACTGTTTGCCCGGAGCCTTCTTCCCTCACAAACCTGGGATCTAACTGAAATAATTTTTCAATTGCCGTTTTCCTCAGATCTACACTCGTTTTAACCGCAAATTGGTATGCAAGCTTTTTTTTCAAAAAAGTTAGACCTTGTCGGAAAAGAAGGGCAAGCACGAAAAAGGCTAATTTTTTACTGACATCACGAAACAAATCTCCCCCAAAAAGAGAGGAGATCGAGTCGGCAAGGAAATATGCCTGAATAATGATCATCAAACCTTGAATAACCGTTAAAACCGCCAGCCATCCAAGTACTGGCTTGATTCCTTGATAAGAAAAGAATGATTTATCCATTAGTAGGTTAAATGCTCCTTGTCAGTTACGCGCTTTCTAAAAACATAGTAGCTCCAAATCGTGTACCCAAGTACAAACGGTAGAATTGTCAAAGCGACGATTGTCATTACTTTTAATGAGTATCCCCCGCTTGATGCATTATAAACGGTAAGATCGTAAGCTTTATTGATTGAACTAATCATAACGCGCGGGAACAGACCGATGAAAATAGCTGAAACTGTGAACACTAACCCAAGACCGGACATGGTAAATGCCGCCCCTTCACGTTTTTGCGAAATAAAAATATATGAAAGAACATAGGAGGCGACAATTAGCACAACAAGAAGAAGTTCAGCTATCCGGCGCACTTCAAAAATATCTGTCATTGTCCAGGCAAGGATCACAAAGACAACTAAGGCTCCAAGAACGGTAAAGACGACTTTTTTTGCTAAATCAGCTGACCGTTTTCGAATTTCCCCTTCTGTTTTTAAAGTTAAAAAATTCAGGCCATGCAAAAAAGTTAATAATGTAACCGTCAATCCACCCCATAACGAATAAATATTGATGAAATCGGCAAATCCTGCGCTCATGTTCATATCTTTTTCAATCGGCATTCCTTTTAACATACTTGTAAAGAGAACACCTAAAAGGAATGGTGGCAAAAGGCTCCCGAAAAAGATCGTCCAATCCCATACATTCGTCCAGCGGGAGTTGGCAATCTTGCTGCGAAATTCGAATGAAACACCCCTGCCAATCAAACAAAGTAAGACAGCCAACAACGGGACATAATATCCGCTAAACAATGTAGCATACCAATTTGGAAAAGCTGCAAAAATGGCACCGCCCCCGGTTAATAGCCAAACTTCATTGGCATCCCAGAAAGGTCCAATAGCATTAACCATCACCGATCGTTCCGATTGATTTCGAGCCAAAAATCTTGTTGACATGCCAACGCCAAAATCAAATCCTTCCAAGAAGAAAAAGCCAATAAACACAACGGCGATTAAGACAAACCATAATTCACTTAATTGCATCTTAAGCACCTACCTTATTAAACGGGTCTGTCGTAATCGTTGATTCAATGCCTTGATGAGCACCAGGACCCTTCTTAATTTCCCGCACCATTAAATACACCATAACGGTTGCAAGCACAGTAAAGACTAATACATACATGATGATTGAAAATAAAACTGTACCTGCAGAAACATTCGGCGAAACGGAATCTGCTGTTGTCATCAAGCCAAAAACTGTCCATGGCTGGCGGCCAATTTCTGTCATAACCCAACCAAAAGTATTTGCTAAGAACGGAAACGATATCGCCGGAATCAAAAATTTCAAAAATATGTTGCTTTGTTCCAGTTTTCCTTTTTTCCAAAGGAACAAACCAATAATCGACAAAAGTATCATCGCAACGCCAAACCCGATCATTAAGCGGAAACTCCAGTAAGTGGTCTTAACAGGCGGAATATAATTGGTGCCTTTACCCAATTTCGCATCATATTTTTGCGAATATTCCTTTTGCAATGTTTCTATTCCTTTTAAGCTTCCAGCAAATTTTCCGTATGATAAAAAGCTTAACGCGTATGGAATATTGATCTCGAATTTGTTTTCTTTTTTGGCAGTGTCAATAATGGCAAATGTTGACCATGGAGCAGGATCAGCAGTATCTTGCCAAATTGCTTCAGCAGCAGCCATCTTCATCGGCTGGGTTTTTACAAGATATTTTGCTTGCAAGTCACCAGATAATGCTGCTCCCACGCTGCCAATTAAACCGATGACTAAAGCAAGCTTGATCGATTTTTTATAAAACGCAACCTGTCTTTTTTTCAACAGATTAAATGCGCTAATACCGGCTACAAAAAAGGCTCCTGTACTAAGCGCGCCTGTTAGCACATGTGGGAATTCCACCCATACTTGGCCATTCGTGATCAGAGCTAAAAAGTCATTCATTTCAGCCCGACCGTTCTGTAGTGCATATCCAACTGGGTGTTGCATAAAGGAATTGGCAGTCAATATCCAGAATCCAGATAATATTGTTCCAATGGAGACAAGCCAGATGCTCGTTAGGTGAATTTTCTTAGGCAACCGATCCCAACCAAAAATCCATAAACCGATAAAGGTTGATTCCATAAAGAAGGCAAGCAGTGCTTCAATTGCAAGTGGTGCCCCGAACACGTCCCCGACAAATCGCGAATAATCCGACCAGTTCATCCCAAATTGAAATTCTTGAATAATACCAGTGACAACCCCGACGGCAAAATTGATTAAGAATAAATGCCCCCAAAATTTTGCCATTTTTTTATAGATTTCTTGATTTTTGACAACGTACAAGGTTTGCATCAGAGCGACCATAAAGACAAGGCCAATCGTTAGCGGAACAAAGAAAAAATGATAAATAGTGGTCACAGCAAATTGAATTCTGGCCAAAAACAGTTGATCCATATACCTTTCCCCTCTCAAAATTTTCAAAGTTTCGTTAATCATGCTTGTTTTTTCACAAAGAATAAAGACAGTAAGACTGCAAATACATAATACAAATCTTGCAAGCCGGCTTTTAAGAAATGACAACAATAACAATAACAATTATTTGTTTAAACTTGTTATTGTATCAAATCTCAATATTATCTTAGCAGACATTAATCACATTTCATCTCTGTTTTTTGTCTAATTTATGACAACTAGATAAGAAATTTTCACCGATTTTCGCTATACTAAAAACCAAAAACCCGCTCAAAAGTTTGAGTGGGTTAACAAGTTTTAAATAGTTTTAATGTTGGATCTTGAATATACCAGTGGTCAGTTGGAATAATGGTTGATACGGTTAAAATAAATGAAGGAATTTTTTCAACAATAAAGATGATGGCGCCAATTTTTTTATCAAGCATCATAAAGGCTTCGCCATGGGAATACGCTAACAAGTCTTTTTCTATTTGAAGCAATGAAGATAAAATGGCTTGCTTCTCTTCTGCTCCTACTGAAATCTGCGGGGAAAACCTTAGGATCCATTCTTGGCCCTCAATCGAAAATCGGTACATATACTCCCCCCTATCCGCCAGACATTGATTAGTAAAAAGTATGAGCATGGCAATAATTTATGTCTAAAACAAAAATAATTTCAGACATTTGCTAATATTTGCAGTTATTGTGTTAAGAATAAGTGAAAAACCGCTTTCATTCCTTGACTGTCCCACTTGATTCATGTATATTAAAAGCATCATGTTACAGAAAATCGTCGCAAGTCAATTGCCGGTAATGTCTGCACCATGAGAATATTTAATGAAGACGCTAGTTGTGTCTTGAAAGGCTTAGGAGGAAGAAGCATTATGCAAAACGGTAAAGTAAAATGGTTCAACAATGAAAAAGGCTATGGTTTTATCGAAGTCGAAGGTGGAGACGATGTGTTTGTACACTTCAGTGCTATCCAAGGTGATGGGTTCAAATCATTAGAAGAGGGTCAAGAAGTTTCTTTTGAAATCGTTGAAGGAAACCGTGGACCACAAGCAGCAAACGTGGTAAAACTTTAATCCAAAATACAATCCAAAGGCTGGCTGACAATGCCAGCCTTTTTATAATCTATTATGAAAGCCGCTTTCCATGTTCTTTTATCTTCTCCCCGACAGTACACTGCTTAATGCAAAATCGATGGGCTGCCCGCTTTCCTTCCGATTGCCGTAAATATTTGTACAGAAAACACCCGTCGCAATAGTGAGACATTAACGATTTTAGTGTTTCAAATACTTCAGTCCGGTTCTCTTCTTTCATTCGATTCGTTCCTTTCCATACTCATTAAAGTAATTGGGTTTTGGAAAAAATTTCCTTTCCTTCAATTGCCTGGCTTGCCAGTTTATCGGCGTCTTTATTATCGTTTCTTGGAATAACCATATAGTTTGGGCTAAGGCCAAGGCTTTTGATTTTCGCTTCAATTCGATCAAGCCACTTATTTAATACATCTTCATAGCATGGCCATTCCCCTTCAAGCTGTTTTAAAACGCCCTGAGAATCACCTCGAAATTCGCACGGCAAATGACGAACTTTTAGTTCTTCCAGAATCGTCAGAGCAAAGTAGAGGGCAGCATATTCTGCTTCATTATTTGTATCCATTTCATCAATGCGCTGATTGGCGCGGATGCGAAATTTCTTTTTCCCTTGTTTGAAAAAAATCACCGCTCCAAGGCCTGCCACAGCTGTATCCTTTTTAAATCCGCCATCAAAAAAAACCAATAATTCATGCGGATCCTCTTCCACTTCATTTACCAGTTTTTTTAATTCTTTTAAAGTCCACGAAGTCCCCATCTCATCTGTGAATAATAACTCCGCTGCTTTCCCCGTTTTCTCAACCTCTTCACCTATCTGTATCGCCAGTTCACCGGAAATATAGTCCGAAGTAAATGGCACTTTCTCTTTTCCTTTTACATGATAACTCCATTCTATTTTATATTTCATTTTCTTCAAACCTTTCTTATCGATTCTTTACTCTTATCATACCCA
>JAKACS010000214.1 GCA_021821235.1 Bacillota bacterium | reverse complement strand
AAATTTGCTAAGGTTGGAAACGATAGATATATAGTGATTCCGTTGCCCTGAAGATTTTACTTAGAAGGCGAAGAAGGATTGAAAAAAAGGAGAATGGAAAATGGGAACAATTCGCGAAATAATGACAGATGATGTAGAATGCTGCTCTTTGTTGGACAATGTTTATGAGGCTGCTGTTAAAATGAAAGAATTAAACGTAGGAGCCATACCAATTGTCGATCAAGGCAAGCTGGTGGGAATGATTACGGACAGAGATATTGTCATTCGCGGCGTTGCCGAAAAACGACCGGCCTCATCAAAAGTAGAAACCGTAATGAGCAAGCAGCTGATATCGATTACACCCGATGCATCGACACAGGAAGCCGCCAGATTGATGGCAGACAACCAAATTAGACGTCTGCCGGTTGTAGAAGGGGATCAATTAGTTGGAATTGTCTCGCTTGGTGATTTTGCGGTTCGGGAAATGACGGATGACCAGGCAAAAGCTGCGTTATCAGAAATATCTGAAGCAAATTTTGACGAACTTCAACACTAAACACATATTCTGATAAAACAGGTGCAGACAAACAGCGCCTGTTTTTCCGTTCATCTTAAAAATGGTTTAAAACTATTAAATTGAATGATATCGGTGATATAATTAATTTTAGAGGACATATGATGATAGAAAGGGATTTGAAGGGGGGAAATGCCTCTGCGAATACTGACAAAAATTCTGATCCTTTTAGCCATTTTCCTTACGATTGGTTTTTATTCGGGTTTGAATGGTAAGGACGGCAAGGAAGTTTTAATAAAGGACCATTCAACACCGAAAATAAAAAAACAAGATGTAAACAATGACACTCCCCAGACTAAAGCACCGGTCTCGGCAAAAGCAAAAGAAGGGCTGTCACTGTTAATAGGAAAAGATGTACAAACACTTGAAAAAGAATTGGGTCAGCCAAATCGGAAAGACCCATCAATCTATGGTTATGAATGGTATATTTATAATCAAAGTTACAGCAGCTATGTCCAGGTAGGCGTACAAGATGGCCGTGTTGTGACCGTTTATGCTATTGGTCAAAATTTAGATATTGCCCCGTTTGAAATTGGACAGTCAGTAGAAGAAATTTTTAACACTCACTATATCGATGCCAATGTCGATATTAAGCTGGAAGGAAATACGTTTCGGTTTGAATTGAATGATACCGATTTAAACTTACGGCCCCTTATTCAATTGGGGGACATTTATGCGCAACTGTATATTGATAAGTTTACTGGGAGTCTTTCCAGCGTTCGCTTTCTGGATGCCGAAACGATTATCAAACAACGTCCGTACGGGCTTGTATACCGCGGACAGTTAATCGAGACGCCGACACCAACTGACAGCTTGTGGAGAAGTGTAGAAAAGGGAGAAGAACAAGAAATTTTTGATTTGACAAATATTTTGCGGGTTAGGCATAATTTGAAGCCACTTAAATGGGATCAAAAAACAGCGAATGTCGCATATGAACACAGCAAGGATATGGCCGTTAATAATGATTTTTCCCACACTTCAAAGAAATTCGGGAGTCTCTCCGATCGGCTTAATACCGCTAAAGTTGTCTTTCAGTCTGCCGGTGAAAACATCGCAGCAAATTACAGCGATGCTCCCGCAGTTGTAGAGGGTTGGCTAAATAGCAAAGGTCACCGCGACGCATTGCTGAATAAAGAGTTTAGCTTCCTTGGCGTCGGAGTCTATCAAAAATATTATACGCAGAATTTTATTCAAAAATGGGAACAATAACCTCGGATGAAACCCCAAAAAGCGCGGGAATCGCCTTGCTTTTTGGGGATTTTTTACAGCTGAATTTTTTCAACTCGGTTTACATAAAATTGGTCGCCAAGATATCCCCCGTAAACACGCACTTTTTCACCAATTTGAAAATCCTCTGGGACAAACGGTTTTTTTAACGGCGTTATTTTCTTTACAGTCATTTTTCCTGTATCTGTTTGTAATTTGAGCTCTTGAACGAAAAGATATCGGTTGTAATAAAACCGTTGTTTCTCATTTGCGATCTCTTTTATTTTGCCGGCAAAAACGGCCTCCTCTGTCACATCGCCTGCTTTGAGCCATTTTTGATCCTGCCTTTTCATTTCTTTTCGAGTGATCCAAAAAAAGTAGATGCATAGAATCGGGATAATAACTGCGGTAACCATGGAACCTGTCCCTTCTTCAATCTTTAACTCGGTCTGCAAAGTGAATTTGGTAACATCTTATCACGAAAAAGGCATTTTTTCACCAGGATTGCACTTCACCAAATGAACAAAAAGGCATATCGTAATATAGGCGAGGCAATTGGCAGAGGTGAGAAGAGATGACAAGCAAAAAATTGCATCCTTCCGTGGTTAAGTTCAAGGAATTTGTAAAAAACAATCCAAAGGTAATCCAGGAAGTGCGGAATGGGAATGCAACATGGCAGGAATTGTATGAAGATTGGTATTTGCTAGGCGAAGATGACGAGCGTTGGAATTTGATTGGCACAGAAAAAAAAGCCGAGGCTGCAGTCTCAGATCAGAAAAATGATTGGATGGCCAATATTATGGGGATGTTGAAAAAGATGGATCCGAACCAAGTCCAGCATCATATGAATAATCTTAGCCAGGCAATTGGCGCGGTTCAAGGCCTGCTTGCACAGTTCCAAAACAGCAATCAGCAAAATGCGCCAAGAGGGAATGACGAACCCGCAAATCCTTTTTCTTTTCGAAAAGATTAACGGGAAGGATGAGAAAATTTGAGGAAAGACGTTTCTGAATATCTTGAACAGCGAAAGGATCTAAAGCAATTTATCCGGGAACAGCCGCTATGGTATCGAAAATTAACAAGAAATCCATATGATTTGCAGTCATTAGAAATTGCGTCATTGCATTATTATCAAAGAACCATTCCCCACCAAGTTGAAAAGTTCTCCAATGGCGTCCAAATGGCATCTATGATGTTCCATATGTTTCAATCCATGCAAAATCAAAATTAGTTGAAGGCTCAAAATCAACAGGATTGAGCCTTTTTTCTTGAGTAAAATCAAGTATTCTGGCAAACAATACAGGCATAGAAGGAGTGATTTGATTGAAACGGAAAATTCCCATCATGGCTGTACTGCTATTGTTTGCTATGGGAGCCCAAAAAGATGGCTCAAATTCAGAGACAAAACTAAAAATATTGCCGAGAGCGGCCGCCTTTATCCAGGCGAAAACGGTTCAGGCAGAAAAATCGGTAACGGCTGTTTCCCCCTCATTGTCAGTTCAATACGTAACAAAAGGCAAAAATGTGTTTGTTGAATGTATTGTTACCGGAATAAGTTTTCGCGAGAGTGATCGTGCGACACAGAAAATCGGCAAAATGCTTATATGGGTAGATGGGCGCCTAAAACAAGAGGCAGGCGGAGCGGCTTTTATCATTAAAGGTTTACCGGCCGGCAGTCATCATGTAAAGCTTGAAGTGGTAAATATGAAGAATAAGCCATATGGCTTAAGTAAAGAATTTACAGTTGCAATCCCAACAGCCTAGAAAATTTCGCTTTCCCTTCTTATTCATGTTAAAATAGTGGATGGAGGTGAGCGGTTTGTTTGCTACAACAGAAAGAGTGGAACTACTGGAACATGCGGAAGATTTGGCAAAGAACATTTTGCAGTCTGATTTGGCCGAACAATACCGCATTTGTTTATATAAACTTCAAACTAGTGACGAAGCGCAACGAAAAATTCGTCATTTTGTCCGATTAAAAGATCAATATGACGAAGCCCAGCGTTTCGGGAAGTATCACCCGGATTATAAACGGATTATGAGCCAAATTCGGGAGGCCAAACGGGAAATGGATTTAGATCCTGATGTCGCAGCCTTTAAGCTTGCAGAGAATGATCTGCAGTCCTTGCTTGATCAAGTAAGCATCCTGATCGGCGGCGCAGTATCGCAATATATCAAAGTACCGACCGGAAATCCCTTTTTTGATACAAGTGGATGTGGCAGTGGCGGGGCATGCGGCTGCTCCGCCTAAAAAATCGTCCCTTTTTTTAAAAATTTGAAAAAGATCATTTTAATATGGTAGACTAGTATAAAATGATTCGGTTTGAAGGGGAAAAAATATGTTCAAGGAAAGACAGGGACTGGTTGTTTGGCTGTATTCTCTAAAGCAGGCCAAAATGCTCAGGCGCTTTGGCAATGTACATTACGTCTCCAAAAAATTAAAATATGCCGTCCTCTATTGCGCTCAGGAAGATATTGTGGCAACGATCGAAAAACTCAGTTCTTACTCTTTTGTGAAAAAAGTAGAACCATCCTATAAGCCGTTTTTGAAAATAGAATTTGAAAATGCGGCACCCGATAAAGCGAAAGAATACGATTATAAAATGGGAATTTAAGGTGAGGGAAAATCAACCCTCACCTTTTGTATGGGTTAGGCAAATGACACCGTGCAATAGCGAATAGAGCTGAAATGAACAATTCATTCGGTCTCATTTGAAATTTAGAACATGCTAACGTTTGAAAAGGTATTTAAGAGGAGAAATAGTATGGCGAGGCAATTTACAATATGGTTTGTAATGGCATTGATTCTCACTGTTGCAAGTGTTTTAGGATGGCAATGGTATTTGTATACTGGACAGAAGCCGGTTACAAAACAAGTGATAGTTGAATCAAATCAGGAGATAACCATTAATACACAGCCGGATTCACTAAAGATAATACAAGTTTTTCGGGGGGTGCCGAATGATTCCTTCTATAAAGTGATTGCTCCAGTTGCCATTCAAAAATGGACTTGTGTGAATGAGCAAGGGAAACCATGTAAAACAGCCGCGGTAGGTGTGGTAAAACCACAAAATGGCGAAATTCGCCTTCAGTATGTGCTTGCAAGAACCAATCAGCAAAACACTCTTTTGTTGACCGATTGGACAGCAACACTTCAGAATGTGAATATTGCTTCCACAAAAATTGAAATTGTTGATTCAGCTTACCGCAGTGGTACATGGGTAACAGCATTTCCGCAAATCGGGCATAAAGAACTGATGTATATTGATTACACCGTTTTTGAAGGAAAGGGCAGCGATACTTCGCTATATTGGCAACGAGAACCTTTGTATCTTGTCGGGAAAAGTGGTCAATTGCAATTTTACTCCGAAAACCCGAACGAGAACCTTTCCTCCGTGTTGCCAAAATCTATTGTTGAAAATGGGGCACCGGTCTCAATTGTGAAAACCAATCGCATCGTCCCACAGATTCTTGATGGAATGGTAATGAGTGATCAAAATCTTTCGGCCGAAGCAATTCGACAAATCGTCCTGAAAAATGATTTGAACCATCGTTTCAAACAAAGTGGACAGGCACGTGATTGGCTTGTTGATGTATTTCTTTCATTACAGTTGCAGCAGCCTGCTGGAACGGATAAAGGAAAGTATATCGTAAATGAATTAAAGTCCCAGCTAAACCAAGAGCAGTTAAGTGAATTAAGTGCAGAAGTTTTTCGCCGCAGTAAAATTGGCCCAGCTGATCTTGATGCCATTTTAAGCAAGCAGAAGAAGATGGAGACGGCTTTTTTTCAAAGTAATTCAAAAGAAAACGGGGCTTTGATGGCGCTTGTTTTTTTTGACAAACGAATGCTGTATGCGAACGGAAAAAGAGCGGCGGGGATTCATCCGCTGATAGTAAATAAACAATTATACTTTCCATTTGTCAAAACGATGGAGCTGTTGGCCTTTAAAATTCAGTTAAATCCGGCAGACCGGTCCATTATACTAAAAAAAGCCGGGGAAGATTATTTATTTTATCCTAATGAAAACCGCTTTCAGCTAAATGGCGAGAAGTATGGATTGCTCAACAACCCGTTTCTTCAAAACAGTGGAACGCTCTATATCAGCCAGGCAGGCTTTCAAAGCATCTTCAAAGCAAAGGTAACCGAATCCACCAACACCATTGCCATTACAAATGAAAATTAACGATAAAAAGAAAAAACCCTGCAGAATTCTGCAGGGCCCTTCTATATCCTTTTACCGGATAGAAGGCAAAGGGAGAGGAGAAACCGGAGGAAGAACTTATGGGGAAACGTAAG
>JAKACS010000213.1 GCA_021821235.1 Bacillota bacterium | reverse complement strand
TTAACCAACTTGCAATCCAAAAGCAGTAGCGAGTGCGGCTAAACCACCCTGATATCCGCTACCGATTGCACTAAATTTCCATTCGCCACTGTGACGGTACAGTTCACCGACAACAAGAGCCGTCTCAATTGAAAAATCTTCCCCTAAATCATAACGGATTAATTCCTCCCCAGTCTCTTCATTGAAGATCCGGGCGTATGCGTTGGAAACTTGTCCAAAGTTTTGGCTTCTATTTTCCGCATCATGGATTGTAATCGTAAAAGCAATCCGCTGAATGTTTGCGGGAACGGTGGAAAGATTAATTTTCACTTGCTCATCGTCGCCTTCGCCAGCACCTGTGCGATTGTCTCCAGTGTGAACAACCGCTCCATTACCGCCGTTTGGGTTATTATAAAAAACAAAGTCGCTTTCGGTTGTGACTTTTCCATTTTCTCCTAGCAGGAAGACAGAAGAATCTAGGTCAAAATCGAATCCTCCATCGTATTTATTCGTATCCCAGCCAAGCCCGACTACAACGTTTTTTAATCCGGGGTTTGTTTTTGTTAAATCTACTTTTTGTCCTTTTGATAAACTGACTGTCATCTGTTTTACCTCCAATATACGTTATACTTTATTTACGAATTCTCCTTCAAAAAGGTTTCATACTTCATAAAGTTTTTCCTATTAAACCGCAAATAAAACCTATTAGCTCATCCATTTAGGCGGAGTATTTTTCGCCCAATAAATGGCCCCGAGTTCATGATGGCTCTGAAAATCGTCTTGCACAGTATGATAATGGAAATTAAACCAATACCCTGCTTGCGGCGGTTGATCGCGGCGAACATGGAAACGAAGGATATCTTTGTTTGTTTCCCGATTGGTCACGTGAAAAATTTTCTCGGAGCGCCCTTTACCAGGCTGTTCCGAAATCGCTAAATTTTGCAGTTCTTCCTGAGGAAGTTGAGCTGCGATGTCTTCTAGGACTTTATTTATATTCGGCAAAATCACTTCTCGAAATTCACTTTCGATCACAGGTTTGATTTTCGTCCCAAATTTTTGATAGGAAAGCATTTCCGCCTGCTTTTTAAAATCAGCTACAACATTTTCTTCCCGGGCAAGCGGTACAGGTAGCGGTGGCTGCTCGATGCTTGCTGACGGTAGACTTGTTTCAACTGCCTCATTGTCGGCTTTTCCGGCATTCACATAATGGGTAAGCTGTGCGGGTGTGACGAGGCCAAATGTGAGGATCGACACCGTCACAACGAGCGTTTTGCGAATCCATTTGTTCATTTGAATATCCCCTTTAAGAAAAATGTAAGGGCTTTCCTTTTCCTTACAATGCATATCAAACTTTTAAACTATTACTATTATAAAATACCATATATTTTTATTCGTATAAAGAAAAATGAGCAGGCCGCTTGACTAACCTGCTCACTTTTTGTCTTTTTTAGCAATTTTCTTTTAATGCCGTCATGATGTTTTCCATCACAGCTTCCCTTGGAAACCCTTCAATTTCATGGCGGGGAATAAAATGAACAACTTTCTTGCCATTCAAAAGGGCCATCGATGGAGATGATGGTTCATACCCTTCAAAGTACTCTCGCATTTTTGCTGTTGCCTCCTTATCTTGCCCAGCAAAAACGGTCACGAGGTGATTCGGCTTTTTATCACTATTCAACAAGGCTTGCGTTACCGCCGGACGTGCGAGTCCCCCGGCACAACCGCAAACAGAGTTGACAACGACAAGTGTTGTTCCCTTAACCGATTCTATAAATTGGTCAACACTTTCTGCTGTTGGTAATTCTGCAAATCCGACTTTTGTCAGTTCTTCGCGCATCGGCTTAACCATTTGCCGCATGTATTCTTCATATGCCATTGACATACAACATATCCCTCCCATTCACTATTGCTTTGTAAGCATACTATATTTGCTGATCCAAATTCAATGTCATGCTAAAGTTAATCCGCTGAGTTTC
This sequence comes from Bacillota bacterium, assembly GCA_021821235.1. Next base: position 4,104 of record JAKACS010000213.1, on the reverse strand, counting down.
GCGCCTCTGTCATTTGTTTCCACACAGATCCTTTCGCTTCTTCGCCGCCCTCAATCCGCTCAATGGCGAGCTTGATCTGCAGGCGAACTTCAAATTCAGGGTCATTTTCTGCAGCTTTCAATGCAGGCAAGGCCTTCTCGTCACCTTCCTCGTATAAAAACATTGCCGCACGCCAGCGTACAAGTTTACTTTCATCTTTCAGTGCCAATGCCATTTTTTCCAACGCTTCTTTAAATCCAAGGTCAGATATGCAATCCCCAGCTGTCCTGCGAACGGTCACTGTTTTATCTTCCAACGCTTTGAATAAAAGCGGGAGTACTGCCGGATCTTTAATCATTCCAAGATAAGCTGTCGCAAGCCTGCGAATAGAAATTTTTTCATCCGCCAATGCTTTTTCCAAAACGGGTATGTCTTCAAGTGTTGGATCATCCATTTGTTCAAGGTGCTGGTAGCGAATTTGCCAATCTGGATAATCAAAATCCTTTACTGTCGTCTTTTTATGTTTTTTTAGAGACGGTTGTACCGTTGATGGACCTGTTTTTGTATGGGCACTACTTACAAGCACGTCAAGTCGTTCCATTGGATAGGCAGCAACCAGTTCCTCGACAATATCTTTGCCAATTTGCTCAAACTCGCCATAACGGACACCTTGATCTTGCCATTTTCTTAATAATATATAATTATCTTCAGGAAGTTGAGCCTTTTCTCTTGCCTGTAAAAAATAGTCTGGCATACCAAACCGCTGTTCTGAACCATCATTTGTCAACTTCACTTGCAGTGGAATGCCTTTAAACATTTGGATCTGAACGTTTACTTCACCAAAATGCTCATTGAGAGCAGTTCCCCTTTCATCCGCTTCGGAAACTTCTTCACCGAAAGCTTTGCGAACCTTTGGCAAAATTTCCTGCCAATCGTATTTAGCATTCCGCTCTACGGCAAGAAAATCGGCCACATGGTATACTCCTTTTACACCATCAATTTTTAAAATTTCTTTAATTACTGCCGGAGCACCAGCCGCATTGTCTTTTTTATAATTGTGGCTTGAACCCATTGGAAGTTCTTCATCCAAAATGATTTTCATAGTATTGGGGCTTGGTGTTGGTTCAATGGATCTGATTTTCAACGTCTTCACCTTTTTTCTACTGTTTTCTTTATCAGTTTAACATATTGTTTATGTGTAATCCGCTGATAAAATGTCTTCCACTATTTGTTTTCGGATAATTCTGCCAAGTGACTCCAGCGCTCAATCAGTTTTTCGAGTTTTTCGTTTAACACTACTTCCTGCTCCATCAACTCTTGAGCTTTTGCAAAATCACTACCGGTTTGATTCATTTGATTGGCAACATTCTCGAGCTGGGCCTCTACAGCAGCGATAGCCTCGTCCATTTCCTCCCATTCTTTTTTCTCCATATACGTCATTTTTTTCTTTTTTTCTTTTTCTGAAGTTTTTCCAGCTTGGAGTGTTGCTGCCTCCATTTTAGAGGAATCCGAAACAGTCTCTTTTTCAAGATAGTCTGAATAATTGCCAAAAAAAGTTGCAATTTCCCCATCTCCTCTAAAAATCAGAAGCTGGTCTGCAACCTTATCAAGAAAATAGCGGTCATGGGAAACCGTAATCACAACACCACCAAACTCCTCCAAATAATCCTCCAATACCGTTAAGGTTTGTGTATCAAGATCATTCGTCGGTTCGTCCAGCAATAAAACATTAGGAGCAGATATGAGGATTTTTAATAGATAAAGTCTACGTTTCTCCCCACCCGATAATTTGCGAATCGGGGTTCCATGGGTATACGGCGGGAATAAAAACCGTTCCAGCATCTGTGCTGCTGAAATCGTCTTTCCATCCGCTGTTTCCACTACTTGTGCTGATTCCTTTATATATTCAATCATTCGTTGACTCTCATCCATATCAACGCTTTCCTGAGTATAATAAGCAATCTTTACCGTTTGCCCGATGATAAATTCACCATCATCAAGCGGTATCTGCTTGGCAAGAATATTAAGCAAAGTCGATTTTCCTGTGCCATTTTTGCCGATAATCCCAATCCGATCCCCTGGTTTAATAAGCAAATCAAATCCACGCAGAATAACATTATTGCCAAATTTCTTTGAAGCAGATTTCAGCTCAATTACTTGTTTTCCAAGCCTGCTCCCATTTAAGGAAAGATCCAATTTTTCATTCAATTTCCCGTTGGCAAGCTGCCCTTCAAGTTGTTGAAACCGCTCAATCCGCGCTTTTTGTTTTGTCGATCTTGCCTGGGCTCCGCGGCGGATCCATTCTAATTCCCTCCGATAGAGGTTTTTTTGCTTTTCAATTACAGCCGCTTCGTTTTCTTCTCTTATTGCCTTTGCTTCCAGAAAGGCAGCATAATTGCCTTTGTAACTATATAAACTTCCATTATCTAATTCAAAAATTTTATTTGCAACCTTATCGAGGAAATAGCGATCGTGGGTCACAAGCAAAATAGCGCCGCTGTATTTGGTCAAATAGTCTTCGAGCCATTTTACCGTGTTAAAATCAAGATGGTTTGTCGGCTCATCAAGAATCAGCAAATCAGCCGCCTGAATTAATACTTGCGCCAACGCTACCCGTTTTTTTTGTCCGCCAGAAAGTTCGCTGACTTTCTTATCAAATTCCTCAATTCCAAGCTTCATCAAAATCGACTTCGCATTCGTGCTTGCGTCCCAAGCATTAAGAGCGTCCATTTGTTTTTGCAGCTGGAACAAGTTCTCTTGAAGCTTCCGATCGTGCGGAGATTGATTCAATTCCAACAATGTTTTTTCGTATTCCCGCATTAATTTTAAGATAGGGGCATCCCCAAAAAATACTTGCTCTAGAACAGTCCGATCGGTGTCAAATTCAGGCTGTTGATCCAAATAAGCAATCGTATAGTCTTTTCCATGTAGTATCCGGCCTTCATCCGGCACATCAAGTCCAGCGGTAATTTTTAGTAACGACGATTTGCCGGTACCGTTTATTCCAATCAGGCCAATCCGGTCTTTTTCTGCAATCGTAAAAGAGACACCGTTAAACAGCTTTTTTTCGCCATATGTTTTTGTAACATTTTCGACCGTAAGCATTTTCATGACTGTCCATTCCATTCTTTTAAAAATTCTTCTTCTAAAATGTTCTTACTGAAAGCGGCAATTTCACTATCTTTTCTATTTTACCATAAAGAGATAAGGGACGCCCGGCAAGTGGTTATTCCCTTTAGCTATAAAAAGTTTGCTAATATTAATCTACAACGATTGCAAACGATGCAATGTTGTTTTCATAAAATTGATCATTTCAACCAAATCCTCCATCTGCTCCTCACGAATAAGCCTGGTAAATTCAATGGCAGCGATACTTTTTTCAAAATGCCCTGTCAGCTGATCCATGACAGTGCGGATGGTAATTTTTCGATTGGCTCCCCAAATTTCCGTTAAGATCTCCGCAATATCATCATAATCGGCTCGTTCCTGTTGTTGCGGCAGGCTAAATTCCAAATTGATATAGCTGCCGGCGAAACTTTTCATGAGCGAGTCTGGCAGCAGCTCTGCGGCAAAATTCTTTAACTCTGATTGCAATCTAAATTTGGCAATAACCGGTTGGTCTTCATTGTTTGCCAGTGTAAAGGACAGATCAAAGCATCTGGAAAGCTTCGCCATATTCAATACATCATTGCGATCAATGATGACAATCTCTCCACGCAAATCCAGATCGTAAAGGGCACCTTCAAGGATAACCTTCATATTTTCAAATGCAGTCGGGTCAAACATTGTTACACCTCTTTAGAGAAACACGAGCACCTCTTACAGGGTGCTCGTGCACTGAACGTTTATCTAAAACAAACCAATCGCATTCCCGGTTTCAGCGACATCCATATTTAATGCCGCTGGTTTTTTCGGCAATCCCGGCATCGTCATCATTTCTCCTGTCAGCGCGACAATAAAGCCGGCGCCGATGGATGGCTTAAACTCTCTGATCGTAACCGTAAAATCAGCAGGGCGACCCAATTTGGCCGGATCATCCGATAAGGAATATTGCGTTTTTGCCATGCAGACAGCTAAATGAGACCAGCCAAATTTTTCAAAATCAATAAGCTGTTTTTTGGCTTT
>JAKACS010000212.1 GCA_021821235.1 Bacillota bacterium | reverse complement strand
GGCCTAAAACAATTTGTCATGGCAGCCGGGTTACCGAAAAAGATGGAGCCAATCGATGATAAATCCGCCCTTTTTCGGGGCGGATTTTTTGATTAATTATTTAAATTTTAAAAAAATCAGAGAGCCAATGGTGCAAATCGCGATGAACAACCAGCAATCTTTCCAATTTTATTTTTGTGAAAGGAGGTGAAAACACGTGAAAGCAAAGGTGAAAAATATGGTTATGATCGGTGCGGTAGTCGCTGTACTATTTGCACCAGTAGTTAGTCGTCCGTGGATTTAGGAAGTGCTTGAAAGAGATTTATGTGTTGATGCAATGAATTACTTTTTCACATGAAAGGAGGTCATTCGCTTGTTGTACTTTATCATCCTTGCCATTCTGATCAATCTGTTTCAAAAGAGACATCCTTTTACATTTATTCGTACAATTTCATTTGAGTGGCCTCTTATCATATTGCTAAGCTTTGGGGCACAAATCGTTTTATCTATTGTTACCGTTCAAACAAAAGAGAAAATCGAGTGGGTTTTCATTTTGACATTTGTGGGGATCGTGATTGGTCTACTAAAAAATAGAAAGATAGCAGGGGTAAAATGGATTGCGACAGGAGCAATCGTCAATGCGCTTGGCCTCCTTTTAAACGGCGGTACAATGCCTGTGTCAGATCGGGCTCTTCTACTTACCGGGCAAGAGAGCGTTTTAATGGAAGCAGATGCACGGCACAAGCTGATGAACGAAACATCGTTTTGGTTCTTAGGTGATTGGATCCCGCTGATTCAATATGTGTTAAGTCCAGGTGATCTTTTTGTGGGAATTGGGGTTATATTACTCATTGTCAAACACTCTAGATGTCGAAAAAAACTGGGTGATGCAACTTGAAATTAGTCAATTGGTTTACAGCGATACTGGGTGTTTCCGGAATCCTTGCTTTATCTTATTCCTTTATCCATTTGCATGGAAACAATAAAAGCATCTTTTTTATCATGGTAGCCATTATTATTATCCTTGAAGTACTACCAGTTGAATTGCCGAGCGGCGATAAATTTGCCTCAGGAAGTATTGGATTTATCTTTGTCCTTGTGCATTTTGGTTTTAGCCATGCCGTGTTAGCCCTAACAGTTGGTTTGCTAGCTATTTTTCTTCAAACCTTTAAATCCCTTCGTATTCCCTTGTTTCGTGTCTTCGTCAATATTGGGATGTATTCATTTTCACTATTGGCAGCTTATTTTGTCTGGGACACGACCCGAGAATTTAATTTGATTTTGGCGGTTGCACTGACAACCTTTATATATGAGTTGGTTAATCTTATTCTTTTAGAAATCATCCTAAAAGTTACGTTTAACCAAGAGTTATTTCAAAATATTCGGCAGCAATTAACAGAGATGATTGTCCCGATTATCGTGTATTCGATTGTGATCCCGGCGTTGCTCATTCAACAAACAGATAAAGAAATCATTCTGACGATGTTATACACGCTTTTTTTTCTCCTGATTGTTATCTTTTTTTCAAAGGAGTATATCAAGCAGCTTTCACTTAGAAAATCAACAAGCAATGCATTTATTCAAGTGTTGGAAGAACGAAACACTTCAAGTTTGGCAGGGCATGGAAATCGGGTGGGAATAATCTGTGAAGCGATTTTGGATGATTTGGGCTATCCGAAGAGGAAACGGCCGGATTTGATACAGGCTGCCATCATCCATGACATCGGAAAAGCATTGCTTTCACCGCATATCTTTACAAAACGCGGGGCATTGACATTAACAGAAGAACAGGAGTATCGAAGTCATCCGGAAAAAGCAGTGGAAATTGTAAAAACCATGTTTACAAACAATTCCTTTTCGGATTGGATTCTTTATCACCATGAACGGTGGGATGGAAAGGGATTCCCCAAAGGCTTGAAAGGCGAGAAAATCCCTTATGAGTCCCGGATCTTAGCGTTGGCGAATGAATTGGATCACATTTTTCAGCGCCAGGATGATCCACAAACCGTTCTGAAATTATTAAAAGCGAAATCGGGTACGATTTTAGATCCTAAGTTAGTGGGAAAAGTAGAATTGAGGCATATCGAAAAGATGCTTGCTAGCATACCACATCTGGAGAAATTGCCACAAGCCAATGCAACGGCGAAAGGTCAATACCGGAATGAAGAGGCCTATTCAATTATTGGAGAGTCTTATTTTTTTGAAGTCGAAAATGGACAAGTTTCCACGTCAAGTCTTCCATCGGTGTTTATTCAATCGCTTGTTGATGCCGCAACCGAACGCAACGAACTGGTGCATGATACCGTTGTTTTTTCAAATCGGACATTGGACGTTTATGCCCAACCCTTTCAAAATGAGAAAGTGGGGGTTTTTGCTCATGATTTAACTCCATTTCTTGGTTACCGAAAAAAGTTGGAACAAGATATGTTTGAGCTGTATGTTGAGGTGATCAACACTCTTTCCAATGGGAAAATTTCACTTCATCCGTCAGAGGAAAGTATAACAAAACAATTAGGTGGACAGTTATATGAAATGTCGGTTCATACCAAGGCAGATGTACCAAAGAGTCGAGAACTGGCGAAATGGGCAATTCAGGACTTCCCAACAAAAATAAATTTGATGAAGGTTCAAATTGCGGTAACAGAGGCTGTTACTAATATTCTCAAGCATGCGACCCGGGGGAGATTATCGATTTATCAAAAAGATTTGCTGTTACAATTCTTGATTACGGATAAGGGATCAGGTATACCTTTGCATGAAATCCCAAAAACGGTGTTGGTTTCCGGTTATTCGAGCAAACGTTCATTAGGTCAAGGTTTCAAAATTATTACCAGCTTCTCTGATTGGGTTCAGATTTATACATCTTCTGAAGGAACCAGCATTTTAATTGAGTACGAGCAAGAAACGATAAAAGAGGAACGAAGCGGCGCTTCTTAATGTGACCGCTTTGTTCCTCTTATTTTTTAATGAAGGGTTTCCTTTGTTCCTCTGGCAGGAGACGCAAGAACCGTCGCTCTGTTTTCTTTGGCTGCTTCAACCATTAGTTTCAGTGCTTTGATGGTTTCTTCGATTCCCCTTGTTTTTAGGCCACAGTCCGGATTGATCCAGAAATGTTTTGGATCAAGGACTTGGAGGGCACGGGAAATGTTTTTGTTCATTTCTTCAATCGTTGGCACCCGTGCACTATGGATGTCATATACGCCAAGACCAATTCCTTTATCATAGGTGTTGTCTTCGAAAGCTTGGATAAGTTCTCCGTGGCTTCTCGACGTTTCGATCGAAATCACATCGGCATCTAATGCGTTAATGGCGTCCATAATTTCCTCAAAATCGGAATAGCACATATGGGTATGGATTTGAGTTTCATTTTTTACGGTTGAGACTGCCAACTTAAATGCATGAACGGCTGCGTTTAAGTAGTTGTCCCATCTTTCTTTTTTTAATGGCATGCCCTCGCGAAGCGCTGGTTCGTCTACTTGGATCATCCGGATCCCATTCTTTTCGAGGATTTCGATTTCTTCCCTTAATGCAAGCGCGATCTGGTTAGCTGCGGTAAATCGGGAAATATCATCGCGTACAAAAGACCAGTTCAAGATTGTAATCGGACCTGTCAACATTCCTTTTACAGGCTTCGCAGTTAGCGATTGGGCATAAACCGATTCTTTCAGCGTCATCGGAGCCAGGAGTACCACATCTCCATAAATGAGTGGTGGTTTGACGCATCTAGAACCGTACGACTGCACCCAGCCAAACTTCGTGAATTGAAAGCCGCCTAATTTTTCGCCAAAATACTCAACCATGTCGGTGCGTTCAAATTCTCCATGTACAAACACATCAAGCCCCAATTCTTCTTGAATTTGAATCCATTTTTTGATTTCGGCTTTGATAAAAGCTTCATATTGTTCAGTTGTCAGCTCGCCTTTTCGCCACTTTAAGCGGTGCTTTCTTATTTCCTGTGTCTGCGGAAAGCTGCCGATCGTAGTGGTCGGAAGAATGGGCAGCTGAAACGTGGCTTCCTGTACTGTGCTGCGGATTTCAAAGGGAGCCTCCCGTTCAGCTTTGATTGCCTCTAGATTTGCGCAAGCCTGTTGGACTTTTGTATTGTTCCGTTCAGGTGAGCTATTTAAGGTCTCAATTGCAGCCTTACTGGAGGTGATTTCTTTTTCAATTGCAGCTTTTCCCTCTTTTAAACCTTTTGAAAGAGTGACAATTTCCTGCAGCTTTTCATCTGCAAACGAAAGAGCATTTTTAAGAATTGGCGCAAGTTCTCCTTCATTTTTAACTGTAATTGGAACATGCAACAGACTTGAAGCTGGCTGGACAATCAACTGTACGCACCCAGCTGCTACAGCGATTTTTTCAAGAAGGGTTCTGCGCTCTTCCAGATTTGCCCGCCAAACATTCCGCCCGTCAACCACACCTGCGGCAAGAATTTTATCCTGAGGGAAGCCGAGTTTGGTTAAAGCTTTCAAGTTTTGCCCGCCGTCATGGACGAAATCCAAGCCGATTCCGTGTACAGGAAGACTTACAATTTCTTCAAAATAATCAACATGATCAAAATAGGTCTGCAAAATGACTTTTGCGTTTGGAGCGGCTTTGGACAGCGTTTCATACGTTTCTTTGAACAGATGAATCTCTTCGATGGAAAGGGTAGTGCACAAAATCGGCTCATCGATTTGCACCCACTCCACTCCAGCCGCTTCTAATTCACGTAGGATCTGGGCATATAACGGAGTAAAATGATCTACCATTTCCTTGAATTCTTTTTCATCGTATCCTTTCGACAGTTTTACGAAGGTTATCGGACCAAGAATGACGGGTTTACCGCTGACCCCGAGTTTCTGCTTTGCTTCTTGGTACTGTGCAAGTGGACGATTTTCAACAAGTTCTGGGTTCCGCTGATTTAACTCAGGGACGATATAGTGGTAATTAGTGTTAAACCATTTGGTCATTTCAGATGCGACCGCGGAATGGTTGCCACGGGCGATAGCGAAATAGGTTTCGAGCGGTACTTTGCCTCCTTCGTATTCAAAGCGCTTGGGCACTAGGCCGAACATCATGGCGGTATCAAGTACATGATCATACATGCTCCAGTCGCCAACAGGAATCAAGTCAATCCCTTGATCCTGCTGCTTTTTAAGATGTTGGAGACGATACTCTTCCATTTGCTTTAAAAAGCTTTCTTTTTCTGTCTTGCCCGCCCAAAATTGCTCTAGCGCCTTTTTCCATTCGCGCTGTTCGCCGATCCGCGGATAGCCTAAGTTTGAACTTATTACGTTTTTCAATGTAAGAACACTCCTTTTTGTGGGAAAATAGTTTTTTAAAAAACGAAAAAATCTCTCTTTTCCAGGAAAAGAGAGATTCATGCGCATCGTTAAATAAAGTTGAGAGAGTAATATTCTCAACTCTGCGTATTTCACCTCCTCTATATACCCGTAGAGTAAAAGTGCATACAACAGGCAGGTCTCCTGGCTCTGGTTCATCGCTCCTTATCCCTTCCCATTTCCAGTGGAAACAGTGGCTTTATGATAAGTCGCTTCCCAATACAGTGGCGGGACCGCGCCGGCATCTCACCGGACTTCCCTTTTAACTGAACAGCAAATCTGCTCAGCACCTGATGCAAACAGAGGGACGGTTCTCGTGCTTCCTTTTGTGTAAAAAAACAGAGAACAGTACCGAGTTTTATTAATTTTTGAAATTTAATAAAAATACTAGCATGAGAGAAGGGGGGCTGTCAAAGTTTTTTTTATAATACCAGAATTTATATCCTGACATATCATCCAGACCAGTAAAAGGGAAAAGCCGGGTTGATAGAGGAGTTTATCACTCAGTAAATACCAGTAAAAGGGAAAAGGCTGGTGGATAGAGGAGTCTATCACTCAGTAAATACCAGTAAAAGGTAAAAGTCGATTGATAGAGGAGTCTATCGCCCAGTAAATGCCAGTAAAAGGGAAAAACCAGGTTGATAGAGGAGTCTATCACTCAGTAAATGCCAGTAAAAGGGAAAAAGCTGGTTGATAGAGACGTCTATCACTCAGTAAATGCCAGTAAAAGGGAAAAAACTGGTGGATAGAGGAGTCTA
>JAKACS010000211.1 GCA_021821235.1 Bacillota bacterium | reverse complement strand
GGATTTGCCGGCTGTGAAATCATCCGCCGCACAATCGGTCTTGCCCATGTAGCCGATTTGGATGGAATTGCGGACAAAGAAAAGAAGCTGGCAGCAAAGAAGCATGCACTACGATTAGGGCGCGCCCTGCTAATTGAACGAATTTCCATTCTCAATACGATCCATATCCAAGAAATTTTTGAAACAACGAAGGAGTGAATACCATGCCGATCACCGAAACAGTCCCCCGCTCTGTTGAGTGGAACGAAACTTATATCACTGTGCTTGATCAACAAAAGCTGCCGCACGAAACTGTATTTGCTGAGTTGCATTCCATTAAAGAAGTATGGGATGCGATTGTAACTTTAAAAGTTCGAGGCGCTCCGGTAATTGGCATAACAGCAGCCTATGGACTTGCGTTAGCAGCATCCCGCTACGAAACCGAGTCAATTGAGGAATTTCACCGATTGCTGGAAAAAGATCGGGAATACTTAGCCAGTTCGCGTCCAACTGCTGTAAACTTGTTTTGGGCGCTAAAGCGCTTAAACGCCGCAGTTAAAGGCGTCACCTCTGTTAATGAGGCGAAAACTACTCTCATTCATGAGGCGATTTGCATTCAAGTGGAAGATGAGGATACATGCCGGCAAATTGGCGAGCATGGACTTTCACTATTTTCAAGCGGTGATGCTGTGCTGACAATTTGCAATGCAGGCTCGATTGCGACCGCCCGCTATGGTACAGCGCTTGCCCCTTTTTATTTGGCAAAAGAACGCAATATTCCGTTAAAGGTTTTCGCATCAGAAACACGGCCGGTGCTGCAGGGAGCGCGCTTAACAACATGGGAATTACTGCAGGCAGGTGTTGATGTTACATTAATTACCGATAATATGGCAGCCCACGCAATCAAGGCGAAAGGAATCAGCGCAGTCATTGTCGGTGCTGACCGGATTGCGGCAAATGGCGACACTGCCAATAAAATTGGAACTTTTGGCCTTGCTGTTTTAGCCAAGCATTTCGATATTCCATTTTACGTGGCTGCCCCGCTTTCGACCTTTGATCCTTCTTTGCCGAATGGTGAGGCGATCCCGATTGAAGAGCGTAAAACAGATGAAGTAACAAAGTTGAACGGTATTCAAATTGCACCACCGGATGTTCATGTCTTCAATCCGGCTTTCGATGTCACGCCGAATGGACTCATCACTGCCATCATTACGGAAAAAGGCATTCTGAAAGGAAATTACACGGAAGAAATTCAGAAATTATTTCGTTAACTAACAGGAGAGAATCTTTCTCTCCTGTTTTCAATTTTAGATTGCAGCAATTTCATTTAATGCATCCAATGATTGGTAGGCGAAATCCAAATAAGTGGACAGTTTTTCTTTTACATGACAGCTCCATTTGCCTGTATCAATTTCTGCCTCGGTTAAAATCGCATACGAATACGTCCACGCTTTCATTTCCACATTTAACCGCTAAGCCGAGTCATTCCGCCACAAATCATAATCCAAATCCTGATCCAGATGCTCTTTCAGATGACCAATTTCATGGGCCAATCCATAAAGATCTTCCAACTCCCATTTATACGGAGCTTTTCTGATAAAAGTTTCGCTATTGAAACTCAATTTGTCCGAAGTGAAATGTACTTGGCAGCCAAACGCATTCGCTACTTCACAAAGTTTCCCTAGTTGTTCTTAGCTCATTTCCATCGCCCTCTCCGTTCAAAAAAGCATAAAATATTTTAATCGAATTCAAACGAATTTTCAAGCCCTGAACAAACGATCATTTCGAATCCTCTTCCGTAAAATTTTTCAAAAAATGAAAAGAAAAAGATGGCTGTTCTGAAATTTGTGTTATATAATATAAATAATTAATTAAATCTGTTATATAATAAAATGTAAAGGAGCTAAACTAATGAACAAAACGGAGTCAATCGCTCGGAAAATTTTCGGTTGGAGTCTTAATCGCTGGGATCGTTGGTATGATTATGAAAAAGGAATTTTTATCAAGGATGAAGATTTTCAGCCAGAGAAAAACTTACAGCATGCAATGCTCATCGTTGAAAAATTGGAGGAATTTGGCTATCAATACGATACCGATGGAGTTTCGGCGGCAAGTTTTAATCATATACAGGCAAAAGGCGACACGCTCGCACAAGCCATCACAAACGCTGCCTATACCCTTATAGAGCAAAACACCATCATCGGCAGCTCCAAATTATGGCGGCAGCTTTGCTAAAAAATAGAGAGCACAGGGAATAGTTCCCTGTGCTCTCTATTCATAATTCCCAGACTTTTGTCTGGGAGTAGGTGTTTTACTATTTTACATCCTGTAGCAATTCTTGAAGTTCATTATTGAAACCCTTAACGGCCCGGCCACCAACAACCGTTACCGGAACTCCTAAAAAACCAAACTTTTCGACCTCGGCTTGATAGTCAGGATTAGCCAAAACATCTCTTACTTCAAACGGAATTCCTTCTTGGGACAGAACTTTTTTTACCATCTCACATTCAATACAGCCTTGTGTTGAATAGACAACAACATTTTTTGCCATTACTTAAAATTTCCCCCTTGTAAATCGATCCTGTTGCACTTGCCATTTTTATTATAAGTGATCATTTAATAAAATCAATTTCCTAACAAGCACATATCTACTCTTTTGTTAAAAATGTCTTTGGCATCAAAACGGCAACGACTTCTCCACGGGCACATAGCTGTTCATCCGCAAAAACCTCCGCCGCTACCTTCCATTTTTTCGAATGAATTTCTGTGACGGTGCCAATTGCTTTTAATGGCACACCATGAGGAGTAGGTTTAATAAAGTCAACGTGAAGCGAAGCGGTAACAAATCGGGGCGGATCTGCACCCTCTCCCAGCTCGTGTCCATTTTTCCGGTGAAGGGCAAGCGACGCCGATCCTGTTCCATGGCAATCGATAAGCGAAGCAATCATTCCACCATATACAAATCCGGGGAGTGCGGTGTGTGCCGCTTCTGGTGTAAAAACGGTTATCGTCTGTATCCCATTTTCGTGCCATCCTGTGCGAAAATGATGTCCTTCCTCATTTAGATGTCCGCATCCATAACACCAGGCAAACTCTGCCGGGTACTCATCTTGAATGGCTTTTTCTACTTTCCACGCCATCTTCTTCACACCTTTCTAACAATTTTACCTTCATTACTACCATATCATTTTTTTACAAATTTACGAAATATTTCGCATATTTATTATTTAAAAAATAAAGCTAAAATTCACATCCTTAAGGTGTTTAGTTCTCACATCCATCCAGTCCGCAACCTTCATCATTGTACAGACACCAGAAATCGTAAAAAAAGGGTCAAAAGATACATTCTGGTATTACAAGAAAAGGCCAAATCAAATGAGGATTTGGCCATCTTGTCACTATATTCTTAAAAAGATCAAACCATTATTTCACAAATGTCATTCGTAAATTCGACAGGATCATCAATTGGCAGCCCCTCGATTAATAATGCCTGATTGTAGAGAAGGTTTGTGTAAAGAGCCAATTTTTCTTTATCTTTTTCAAAAGCTTCCATTAATGAGTTAAAAACTTTATGGTTGACATTGATTTCAAGCACGCGATCCGCTTTGATATCCTGGCTGCCTGGCATTGTTTTTAAAACTTTTTCCATCTCTAAAGTAATTTCCCCATCTGCCGTGAGCACAACGGGATGCGATTTCAATCGTTTGGAAACACGAACATCTTTTACTTTGGCTTTTAGCACTGTTTTCATATAATCAAAAAGCTCTTTGTGCTCGGTTTTTTCCGCAGCCGAATCGGTTTGATTTTCTTCCTCAATTCCTAGATCTCCGCTTGAGACCGATTTGAATTCTTTGTCTTTATAATTCATCAACATGCGGATTGCAAACTCGTCTACATCATCGGTAAAATACAAAATTTCATAACCTTTCTCGGACACCAATTCAGTCTGCGGCAGCTTATCAATTCGCTCAACCGACTCCCCAGCCGCATAATAAATATATTTTTGCTCTTCCGGCATTCTGGAGACATATTCATCCAAGCTGACTAGCTTTTTCTCTTTGGACGAATAGAAGAGCAGCAAATCCTGCAATGCTTCCTTATTGGCGCCAAAGTCGCTATACACACCAAACTTCAACTGGCGGCCAAACGCTTTAAAAAAGGTTTCGTACTTTTCGCGATCGTCTTTCAGCAGACTTAAAAGTTCACTTTTTATCTTCTTATTGATATTTTTGGCAATCAGTTTTAACTGGCGATCGTGCTGAAGGATTTCCCTAGAGATGTTGAGCGATAAATCTTCCGAATCCACCATCCCCTTGACAAAGCTGAAATAGTCAGGAAGCAGATCGGCGCATTTATCCATTATCAGAACGCCATTGGAGTAAAGTTCGAGCCCTTTTTCAAACTCTTTTGTATAGTAGTCAAACGGCATTTTTTCCGGAATAAACAAGATCGCGTTGTAGCGGATCGCGCCGTCGACGCTAATATGAATATGTTTTAGCGGCTTGTCAACCCCATAGCGTTTTTCCGCATAAAAGTTATAGTAATCCTCGTCAGTCAATTCTTGTTTATTTTTCCGCCAAATTGGTACCATGCTATTGATGATTTCTTCTTCTTGGTATTGCTCGTATTCAGTTTCACTGCCTTCTTTTAACCGGCTTTTGCTCACATCCATTTTGATCGGGTAGCGAATGAAGTCCGAATATTTTTTAATAATCGCCTTTAGGCGGTATTCCTCTAAATATTCGTCAAAGTCTTCCTCTTCGGTGTTTTCTTTAATTTTTAAAATAATTTCCGTTCCGACTTCAGCTTTTTCACATGGTTCGATTGTGTAGCCTTCTGCGCCGCTTGACTCCCATTTATACGCTTCGGTACTGCCGAGCTGCTTGCTGACAACTGTAACGACATCGGCGACCATAAATGCAGAATAGAAGCCAACGCCGAACTGGCCGATAATATCATAACCATCTTTTACTTCTGTTTCTTTTTTGAACGCAAGGGAACCGCTTTTTGCAATCGTTCCAAGGTTTGTTTCAAGTTCATCCTTCGACATCCCGATTCCGGTATCCGCAATGGTCAATGTTCGCTTTTCTTTGTCAGCTGTCACCTTTATGTAGTAGCTGTTTTTGTCAAAAGTTAACTTTTCATCTGTTAACGCCTTATAATAAATTTTATCAATGGCATCGCTGGCATTGGAAATCAGCTCACGAATGAAAATCTCCTTATGAGAATAAATCGAATTAATCATCATTTCCAACAGCCTTTTCGATTCTGCTTGGAATTGCTTCGTCGCCATGGAAAATCCCCCTTTCTGCATCTCGAAATAGATCGATTTAGCACTCTCTTCGAATGAGTGCTAACACTATTTAAATACCATAATCAATATTGGATGTCAACCAGTTTTTCCGAAATCCTCGGACGCTCCTTATAAAAAGCTTGAAAGACAACCTCCGCAAGATGCTTGAAAATATGATGGCAAACACCGTTCAAAAAGGCTTAATTGACCTATCCAGATATCGTTCATTATCTGCTTTTTTTCTCAAGCAAAAAACGCTTGGTTTAAATTTGTCCAAGCGTTTTTGCTGTTTAAAATCTTTAAATTCCTTTAAATGCCTGACGGTAGATTTCGGCGAGTTCGCTAACAAGCGGCAGTTTTGGATTGGCAGTGGTGCACTGATCTTCAAAGGCACGGTCAGCCAGTTCATCGACTTTGCTTTCAAACACTTCTTTTGAAACTCCATTTGCTTCAATGCTCATTGGAATATTGAGTTCTTTTGCCAAGTTAATAATGGCATTTACCAAGCTTTCGACTCCTTCTTCCGTTGACCTTGCTGGCAAGCCAAGAATTCGGGCGATTTCCGCATAACGCTCATCGGCAATAAAACTTTCGTACTTCGGAAAAGCAGTAAATTTCTTCGGTTTTGTCGCGTTGTAACGGATGACATGCGGCAGCAAAATCGTGTTGGCGCGACCATGGGCAATATGGAATTCGGAACCAAGCTTATGGGCAAGGCTGTGGTTGATTCCTAAGAACGCATTGGCAAATGCCATGCCGGCAATTGTTGAAGCATTGTGCATTTTTTCCCGGGCCTTTTCATCGCTGCCAT
>JAKACS010000210.1 GCA_021821235.1 Bacillota bacterium | reverse complement strand
TAAGTGCAGCAAATTTGCATCTGGAAAAAACGGATACACTACTGCTAAAATAACAAGAGGCCATAATAAAACAGCCGGGATGGAATGAGTAATTCCACGATGATTGCGAATGTAAACAGCGTTATTCCGCAATTTTAACACAGTATCAATATCCGGTATTTGCGAACCGACAATCGTTGCAACCAAAACGCTGCTTGCAGTAGCATGACTGCCTGCAACAATGGGATCCATTGTTGCAAGCCCCCCAAGTGCAATGCCCATAACAACATGAGTTCCTGTATCCAAAAGGAAAGGACCTCCTTTAACGTAAATTTTGTCATTCGGTCATTTATCAGGCAGATGAAAATTTCATGGCCTCACTATTATATTCCCACTTTCCGTATTGTTTAACAACCTGGAGGCATATTTCTCATGGAAAACAATTTAAGTACGATTGAAAAAATAAATATTCCGGCCTTTCAGAATGATTTAATCCACTGGTTTAAAGAAGAACAGCGTGATTTACCATGGAGAAAGGATCAGGATCCCTACAAAGTATGGGTTTCGGAAATTATGCTACAGCAAACAAGGGTTGACACGGTCATTCCCTATTTTCATCGCTTTTTGGAACAATTTCCAACACTGGATGATTTGGCGGCTGCCGAGGAAGATCAAGTATTAAAAGCATGGGAAGGTCTTGGGTATTATTCAAGGGTGCGCAACTTGCATTCTGCTGTCAAGGAAGTTCAGGAAAAGTACGAAGGCATTGTCCCGAATACACCAAAAGAAATTGCCGCTTTAAAAGGAGTCGGTCCATATACGGCAGGGGCAATTTTAAGTATTGCCTACGGCGTCCCTGAGCCGGCCGTTGATGGAAATGTCATGCGTGTGCTTTCCCGCATTCTACTCATTTGGGAAGACATCGCCAAACCGTCGTCGAGAAAAATTTTTGAACAAGCTGTAAGACAGTTAATTTCCCGCGATGATCCGTCAAGCTTTAACCAGGCATTAATGGAAGTCGGCGCACTGATTTGTACGCCTACTTCGCCTTCCTGTCTTCTTTGCCCTGTGCGCGCACATTGTCTCGGCTTTCATGAAGGTGTCATTCAGGAACTTCCAGTCAAAGCCAAAAAAACAAAACAGCGTGAAGTTCAGCTAGCGGCTGTCGTATTAACGGACCAATCTGGAAAATTGGTCATTCATAAGCGGCCAAACAAAGGCCTTTTGGCAAATTTGTGGGAATTTCCGACTGTGGAAATTAACCTTGTTGATCAAAATGAAAAAAAACAGCTTCCCGGCTTGTTTTTCGACTCCTATCACATCATGATGGAGCCGGGAAAGCTTCTAGGCAAAATCGACCACGTTTTTTCCCATTTGATATGGAATATTCGTGTCTACACTGGCCAGCTGAACGGCGAACTGCTGGAAAAAGAGGATTGGAAAAGTGTATCACTCGATGAAATGGATGCATACACGTTTCCGGTGCCATACCAAAAAATCCGCCAGCTTTATGAAATGGATGAATCAAAAGAAGCTTTCATACCGTGAGTCTAATTGGCTTCGTGATGATGAAGACCACCGCGATTTTCAATTTCTTCAATAATCTCACGGTGGATCGTTTGCCCCTCCACATTCAAATAGGGTGCTATTTGTTGCAGGGAATGATGGAAAAAGGCAAGCTCATTGTCATGCCATTCTGTTTTTGGAATCATGGAAAGCTCAGTCATATCGCGGCCATCGTACATGGCGGTTCATCCTCCTAATTTTTAGATGCTTTATCCCAAACAACAATCAGTGAGGGTTACTGAATGAAGTTTCACCTTATTTTTTTGCAGTGAATTGAGAACTATACCCAAAACAGTTAAAATGAAAACAAGTTTGTTTTATGAAAGGAATAGGATCGAAATGACGGAAAAAGTTGCATTGATTACAGGAAGCAGCAGAGGAATCGGCAAGGCAACAGCATTAAGACTTGCACAGGAAGGCTATCATATTGTCATCAATTATGCGCGAAGCAAAACAGCTGCTCTTGAAACCGCAGCTGAAATTGAAGCATTAGGCAGAAAGGTTTTGGTCGTTAAAGCAAATGTTGGTGATGTGAAAAAAATTAAGGAAATGTTTGTCCAAATCGAAGAGCAATTCGGCCGCCTTGATGTTTTCGTTAACAATGCGGCATCCGGTGTTCAGCGTCCAGTGATGGAGCTGGAAGAAAATCATTGGGATTGGACGCTCAATATCAATAGCAAAGCACTGCTTTTTTGCGCCCAGGAAGCAGCGAAACTGATGGAGAAAAATGGAGGCGGCAAAATCGTCAGCATCAGCTCTTTAGGTGCAATTCGTTATTTGAAAAATTACACCGTTGTTGGTGTTTCAAAGGCCGCACTTGAAGCGTTGACGCGGTATTTGGCGGTTGAATTGGCATCTAAAGGCATTATCGTCAATGCTGTTTCCGGCGGAGCCGTTGACACTGAGGCATTAAAGCATTTTCCAAACAGAGAAGAGCTCCTTCAAGAAGCAAAAGAAAAAACGCCTGCCGGCCGAATGGTCGAGATTGAGGACATCGTCAACTGTGTGATGTTTTTGCTTTCCGACCAGTCAAACATGATCCGCGGCCAGACACTCATTGTCGATGGCGGCATTTCACTTCTTGTTTAATTGAACTTTTTTCTCTCCTCAATAGGATTTTTTTTCCTAAAAATTATTGGATAGCCTCCATACGGCTTGGGTAAATTAAAAGTCGTGGAGGTGATATTACAATGGCAAACTTCAACAAACAGCCTAACAAAACTTCTGCTGGAACGAACATCCAGGAAGTAAGACAGCAAAACGCTCAATCTGCTGGTGCTCAAGGACAATTCGGAACTGAGTTCGCGAGTGAAACCAATGCACAAGAAGTAAAACAGCAAAACCAACAAGCCGAAGCTCGCAAAGCGAAAAATTCCGGCCAATTTGGACAAAACAGCTAATACAAATAAGAAGGCACTCAAACACGCTGAGTGCCTTCTTTATGTAATTTCGACAAAACTTCCTATTTGTTTACAGAAAAAGTCAAAGGAGTTTTTCAATGATTCAAGAATACATAGGAGAAAAGTTCATAAGGCGGTGTGGGGAATGGAAGACTTTAACCGTTTGGTTTCACAGCAATTGATGACAATGGAAAAATTACTGTACCTTCAATCCGAACTTGAACGCTGTCAGATGATCGAAGAAGAATTGAAAGCGTTGCAAAACGAAACACAATTGGAATGCATCCAGGTGGAAATCCAGCAGATGAAAAGAGAATTATTGGACATTCAAAGAACGTTTGAACAGCAGACAGACGAAGTGATTCATTCGTATCGAAAAACGGAAATTTCAACTTGCCCGTAGCAGAGTATTCCCCCAAAAAGTGAAAAATTTTCAACGAGTCATTGAAAACAATGGCTCTTTTGTTTTAAATTCCGCGTTCAACCGTTATAATAATAAAAAACAGGAATTGTCTTTTGTTACCTTTGGTTATTTTTTTCAAAATGTGTAGACAGGTTTCAAAGCGTTCGGGAAATGAAAGTAGGGGAAAAAATGGGCGTACCCATCGAAGGTGAACCAATCCAAATACATAGTTATAAACACAATGGGCACATCCACCGCGTCTGGGAAGAAACGACTGTTTTAAAAGGAACACAGAATTTAGTCATTGGCGGAAATGATCGGACAATGGTAACAGAGTCGGATGGACGGACATGGATCACAAGGGAACCGGCAATCTGTTATTTTCACACTCAATATTGGTTTAACGTGATCGGTATGATTCGGGAAGACGGGATTTACTATTATTGCAACCTTAGCTCTCCGTTTATTTTTGACGGAGATGCGCTGAAATACATTGATTATGATTTGGATATTAAAGTGTACCCGGATATGACCTTTAATTTACTGGATGAAGACGAGTATGAGCGCCACCGCCGGGAGATGAACTACCCGGATGCTATTGATCAAATTTTGAAAAGAAATGTCGATAAATTGATTTACTGGATTCGTCAGCGGAAAGGGCCATTTGCACCAGATTTTATTGACATATGGTATGAGCGGTATTTAACTTACAGACGGTAGTTGGATTGTTCGTGGCCACACCTGTTGATTTGAGGTCAACAGGGTTTTTATTTGGTATTTTTCCTGAGGGGGGAGATTTCTTGGGCAGCATTCGCAGATATTTACAGTTTGTTAAGCCTTACCGGCTGCAAATCATTGGCACCATAATTATTGGGCTGATCAAATTCTCGATCCCACTAATTATTCCAATATTAATCAAATATATCCTTGATGATATTGTAGGAAACAAAAGTCTGACGCCTTATGAAAAAAACGCAAAATTGCTAACGATTATGAGTGTGATGATCGTTGTCTTTGTTGTGCTTCGGCCACCAATTGAATACTACCGCCAATACTTTGCCCAGTGGACGGCGAGTAAAATTCTCTATGAAATTCGCGCGAAATTGTATATACATACACAAAAGCTGAGCTTTCGTTATTTTTCCAACACAAGGGCAGGCGAAATTATCTCGCGGATCATCAATGATGTGGAACAGACCAAGACGTTTGTGGTAACAGGGTTAATGAATCTTTGGCTTGATACGGCAACAATTGTCATCGCCATTGTCGCGATGTTTTTGTTGAACGTACCTTTGACGTTTATTTCAATTGTGCTGCTGCCGCTTTATGCTCTGTCGGTAAAATATTTCTTCGGCAACTTGCGGATTTTTACAAGAGACCGCTCCCAGGCGCTGGCCGAGGTACAAAGCTATTTGCATGAACGCGTTCAAGGCATGTCGGTCATCAAAAGCTTCGCCATTGAAAAACATGAGCAGAAGCAATTTAACAAAGTGAATCAAAATTTTTTGGACAAAGCATTAAAGCATACAAGCTGGAATGCAAAGGCATTTGCCGTCGTCAATACGATTACCGATATTGCGCCATTAATCGTCATTGGCTATTCCGCCTACTTAGTCATTGAGGGGCAGCTCTCGATCGGAACAATGGTTGCTTTTTTTGCCTACATCGATAAGCTGTATAATCCGTTAAGAAGGCTTGTCAACTCCTCAACCACGTTGACTCAGTCCTTTGCCTCGATGGACCGGGTGTTTGAATTTATGGATGAAGAATACGATATCGTGGATTCTCCAGATGCCGTTGATTGCCAGGATGTAAAAGGCGACATTTCTTTTAAAAATGTTTCCTTTGCCTATGAAAATGAGGGCGAAATGATTTTGGAGAATATTACTTTGGATGTGAAAAAGGGAGAAACAATTGCGCTTGTCGGCATGAGCGGCGGCGGTAAATCAACACTCGTCAGCTTGATTCCGCGTTTTTATGATGTGTCAGAAGGGCAAATCACCTTGGACGGAGTGGATATCCGCCAATTTAAACTGCAGAGTTTGCGGGATAAAATCGGTGTTGTTTTTCAGGACAATGTTTTGTTTAGCGAATCCGTCAAAGAAAATATTTTACTAGGAAAGCCGGCTGCTTCGGATGAAGAAGTTTTCGCGGCAGCAAAGGCAGCAAGTGCGCATGAATTTATTTTAAACTTGACGAATGGGTATGACACAAAAGTTGGCGAGCGGGGTGTAAAGCTTTCCGGCGGCCAAAAACAGCGAATTGCCATCGCCAGGGTGTTTTTAAAAAATCCGCCCATCTTAATTCTCGATGAAGCCACTTCTGCTCTCGACTTGGAGAGCGAGCATTCGATCCAGGAATCGCTTGAACAATTGGCCAAAGACCGAACGACGTTTATCGTCGCGCACCGTTTATCAACGATAACCCATGCCGATCGGATTGTTTTAATCGAGCATGGCCGCATTGTCGAACAGGGCACCCATGATGAATTAATGGCTCAGCGCGGTCACTATTATAATTTATTTCAAATCCAGCAACTGGAGCAGGAAGATGTGACTTCCGCAGCTGGCAAACCTATAGAGACAAAATAATTAGAATCAAAAGCCAACTTTTCTAGAGCCAGTGTGATCGGCGTAGGGGAGTTGGCTTTTTTTGATAAAGAAATTCAGTCCATGACGCGCGAGAGGGGAAAAGGGAAGGGACGCGTCATGAGCGGGGGTGCCATGACGCGCGAGAGGGGAA
>JAKACS010000209.1 GCA_021821235.1 Bacillota bacterium | reverse complement strand
CGCGTCATTAACCATTTCCCCAATGATTACTTTTACGCTGGATGTACCGATGTCAAGGCTAACATAAATTTCATTGCTGTTCATTCTTTGGCACCTCCTTTAGCATTCCTTTAAAAAGAACAACAAATGGTTTTGTTTGCTAATTTGAAATAGGATCCCTATAATAAGATGAACTTTATGTGCATATCTTTATAGAAATATTCGTCACAACTAGATGATTCCCTTTAAAAAAATTACTTTTTTTCTAATTTTTCTTTGCTTGTTGACCATTTTGTTAATAAAATCCGCCGGATTACTGCAATATTTTGAAATAATCTTACTCCAAATGCAAAAACGGCTGCTAAGTATAAGTCTACACCAAGATGGACACCTAGAAAAGCTAAACTTGCGGCAAGTAAAATGTTAAAGAAAAACCCAGAAACAAATACTTTTTCATCGTAAATATTTTGCAAATGTGCCCTAATTCCGCCAAACAGTGTATCAAATGCCGCAAGGACGGCTATGGACAAATAATTGGAATATTCCTCAGGAACCCGGATATCCGTTAACAGTCCTAAAACGATGCCGACAACTAACCCCAAAACTGGAAGCCACATTATGTATTGCCTCCCTTTCCGTCTTTCACTGGTTCCATATAGCGAATGCGTATGGGGTTTTCATATGCAGGAACCGTAACGCTCGCAGTTGGCTTGGAAACGGTCAGCCGCAAATTTTCAATAAAAAATTCTTCTGCCGATTTTGATGCTTTCATACGGTTATAAAGTTTTTCTGCCTTGCTCATATTTTCAGCAACTACCTTCACTTCAATCGGCAATGTTCTTACTGAGTGGCCATCAATTTTCGTCTCTTTGTTAATGTCGCGAATAACGGTTGTGTTAATAATTCGCTGGCCATCAATGGAAACATATTTTGCTTCATCCAAATTCAATTCATTTAAAAGCCGCTTTAATAGATCGGGTGAAATGACTTTTGATACAGGTTCGCCTAGTCTAATTGCCTCTGTAACCGGTGCAATTGTCAGAACAACCCCGGGACCAGTTGCTTCCGTCAAACCGGCTTCCCGTTTCAATTCATTTAACGTCTGCCTTAACATTTCTTCTTTGTTTTGCTTTTTTTTTGATTCATAAACAGCTAATTTCGCATCATTTGAGCGGATTTCAGTCAATAATTGCGACTGCAGCTCCTTTTCCTTCAGCAACGCTGCACGCAATTGCCAAATATCCCTTGTATCTCTTTCAACCGGTTTTTTTACTGTTTGAAACTGGATGGCAATCATAAATCCAACAATAGCAGCAATCGCGGTAAAACTTAAATTTTTGTTTAACTTGCCCACTCTTTTCACCCGGCCTTCTCCCTTAATCGTGGACAGACGCTTTTAATTTCGCAAAATTGTCCCCATGATAATCTCATCTTCTTTTTCAAGGGAAAAAACAATAGCATCATTGACTAGTTGGTCCTTCACACCGCCGGTAAGATTTAATGCAGAGGCTAAAACATCTTGGTCGCCAATCGCGGTTATAACAAATGGAGCCGGATACTCATTCCCATCAACCGTAATAACTGGACCCGTGCATATGATGTACGAATTGCTCGCCAATCTTTGCCCATTTATTGCCACAGCAGCTGCTCCGGATATATATAGCTCATTGACAACTTTAAAAACTTGATATTCATGGACAAGATAGCTGTTCACATTGTCCACTTTCGGATTGTAGGCGCCATCGCTCAGCGTCACTTTTACTCCTTTTCCTTTAACCTTTACTTGGCCAAGAAACATCCTGTATTTTTCCGCATCTTCCGCCAGATTGAAATTGACCTGGGTTTCCTTTGATAGACCTTTTTCATTTTCGAGTACTTTCGCTTGCTTTGTCTCTAATTCTTTTTGCAGTTTCCGATTTGTTTCTTCTTGGGAAATTAGCTCGTTTCGCAAGCCGATCGTTTGATTCCATTGACGATCCGTCAAATGCTTATCATTTGACACCATTTTTTTTTGTGTAAAATGGTAGGAAAATGCTAACATATAACCCAAGACAAGGCAGACCAGCGAAAGAATTACATGGTTACCTTTTAGCTTGGTTTTTTTCAACATTTGCATTCCCCTCCGACCCAAATGCCTTGAAAAACGAACCGACTTCCAAATCAATAATCCCCTTTTTGTTTGGATCAAGCTGACTCTTAATAGACGGGTAGTGGCTCATTTTATCCGCAAAGCCCCTGATCGTCGCGCTTACTTCAAAGCCATCATTCATAAACAGCGAGATATGATCGCGATCCGTTTTATGGGGAGTATAGTGAATTTCGGAAATTGAATTTGTAATTTGTTCCGGCAGTTTCTGCAGCTCGGCAACTAGTCCATTCAGTTCTGCGCCTTCCTTGAAATTCATGAGGATCGGAGCATTAACAGGCGGATTCGATAGTTTACGAGATCCCAAAACTTTTCCATTATCCAAAATCAAATAGTAAAACGGATCTTTCTTCAAATAGGCTACCCGCTTATGTTCCTGAATTCGAATAAAGAATGAATTCGGCCATTTCACTTGAATAGTCGCCTTTTTAATTTCCGGCAGGCTCTCCAATTTTGCTGCAACTTCCGTTTTTTTTACTTTCCAAATATTCGTTTGTTCCGAAATCCCTGTCTTCCGAAGGATTTCTTCGCTTGAATAAAACTCATTGCCTGTCACGGTGATATACTTTACGCGGCTTAATGGCGATTGAATATAGGCAATAACGGCAATTAAGGAAAAAAATAAACTGAGAAGGAGTATTAGTCTTCTATTCGCTTTCTTTCGTCTTTGTTGTTTAAGTTTTGGAATCCGATCCTCAAGATCAACGATTTTACCTTGTTCCATACTCCCCTCCCATATCCTTTTTGGAGTATTCAATGCTTGTCCATGTAAAAAGAATTTATCATTAAAGTCAAAACAACGGCACGAATTCTCATGCCGCCATTTAGCTTGATAACTGTTGCTTTCTAATGAAACATTATATCATATTCTTGAATATTCGTAAGCGAAATTTCCAGTTATTTTCGACCGATTATTTCCACTTCTGTTTCCATTTTTACATTATACAAACGATTGACCGTTTCTTTTACATAATCGATTAATGCAAGCACATCTGCTGCCGTTGCATCCCCAGCGTTAACAATAAAATTCCCATGCATTTCCGAAATTTTCGCACCGCCGATTTGATAACCCTTTAAGCCTGCCGTCTCGATTAATTTTCCGGCAAACTGTGGAAGCGGATTGCGGAAAATACTGCCGGCGCAAGGAAAATTCCATGGCTGCGTTTCTTTACGGTAATCTTTATTTTTCTGCATTTCAGACACAATTTCGGCTCGATCACCTTTTTTCAGCTGAAATACAGCCTCAAGGACAATCCCCGGCCGCTTTCTTTGCAAAACAGAGGTTCGATAGGAAAATTCCATTTCCTCATTCGATAGCCACTCCATCCTCCCATCGGCAAAAAGAATATGGACTTTTGTTAAAATTTTACTGATATCGGAACCGTGCGCACCCGCATTCATATAAACGGCACCACCGACAGACCCCGGAATTCCGCTTGCAAATTCCAACCCCGACAAGCCTTTTTTGCTGATCAAAGTCGAGAGGCTTACAAGGGAATGACCGCCGCCAACCGTGAGCTGCTCCCCATTGATCTCCAATTGATCCATGCCTGCACCCAATTTGATGACGACCCCTTCAATCCCATGATCGGAAACAAGCAGGTTCGATCCTCTGCCAATCGCCCTCCATTTTATGCCATGTTTTCGGATGATTTCCATTGCTTTCTGTAAATTTTCAAGTGATGACGGTTCAATGAAAAGATCAGCTGGGCCGCCGATTTTAATGGTTGTATAGGGAGCGAGTGGCTCATGTATCTTTACTTTTCCAATATTCGCATTTTGCAAGTATTTTACCAGTTCGTTCATTCAGATCCTCCTACTCTTTCTAAAAACGGAGCTATTCTATTTTATGCAGTAAAATAAATATAGGCTACTGCTGTTTTTTTCCGGCAAGCTGTTGCATTAAACGAAACAGCCGCTCGGCTGAATCAGGTACGCCCAATTTCAGCGCCTCATCTTTCATATGCTTTTGTTTTTCTTTATCAAGCAAAATAGCATCAATGGAGTTGACAAGACTTTTAGCGGTCAGATCTTTTTCTAAAAGCAATACGGCTGCACCGTGATCGCTAAGAGAACGGGCATTTTTCTCCTGATGGTTGTTGGTCACATACGGACTTGGGATCAAGATGCTTGGAATACCAATCGATGTCAGCTCCGCAAGCGTTGTGGCCCCCGCTCTGGAAACGACAAGGTTTGCTCCGGCCAGAACTTCCGGCATGTTGTGGATAAATGGTTTGATCACGACATTCCCAGGATTGCCGATCAAATCGGCTTCCTTTTTTACCGCTTCAAAATGGACATCACCCGTTACATATAAAACTTGATAGGGCTTGCTCGCAAAATCGGAAAACGACTTGACAACAGCTTCGTTAATCGGCCTTGCACCCCGGCTGCCGCCGAAAATCAGCACGGTTGGCATAGTAGTGCTAAGACCCGCAGACAACCGGCCGCGAATCCCATCCTTACCAGTCACCTCTGATGCGCGCGGATTCCCTGTGAAGACAACCTTGGAACTTGGAAAATATTCTTTCGCTTCATCAAAGCAGATCGCGATTTTATCCACATAGCGGCTTAAAAATTTATTGGTTAAGCCAGGAACACTGTTCTGTTCATGAATAATCGTCGGAATCCTAAGTTTGCTCGCAGCATACACAACAGGTCCGCAAACATATCCGCCTGTTCCAATAACAATATCAGGCTTGAATTCCTTTAAAATACGCGAGCTGTCTCTTGTTCCCTTTAAAAACCGAAAGATCGTTTTTATATTTTCAAAAGAAAGCTTTCGCTTAAATCCCGTTATATGAATGGAACGAAACGGGATGTTTTCCCGCGGAACGATTTGGCTTTCCAAACCTTTATTTGTTCCTATGTATAAAAACTCAGCATCGTTTGTTTTTTCCTGTATTTCTCTTACAAGGGCAAGTGCCGGATAAATATGGCCACCGGTTCCACCGCCGCTTATTACAATTTTCATTTCTCCACCCCATTAAATCAAATAATTGTGGCTACAGGCTTTCGCCGTGTGATGTTGACTTTCCTCATTCTACTATAACGATTTGATTAAAATCGTCAATGAAATCAGATTGTTAAAAATTTGTAATAAAAAGAACCCTGCAAGTAACAGGGTGTGTTAGTATCTGGCATAGCGGCTGATGTTTAAGAGAACCCCAATCGCCATTAACATGAGTGTTAAGGAAGAGCCGCCATAGCTTAAAAATGGTAGCGTAATGCCGGTAACAGGCATTAATCCTGTGACAACGCCGATATTGATCATGACTTGGATTGCAACCATGGCAATGATGCCCACTGCTAGGAAACTTCCGTACAAATCCGGTGCCCCAAGTGCAATGCGGATGCCTCTCCACAACAATAGCGCAAACAAAAGCAGTACGAACGATCCGCCAATAAAGCCCAATTCTTCTGAAAGGATAGCAAATATAAAGTCTGTCTGCGGTTCAGGAAGGTAGAAAAATTTCTGCCGGCTTTCACCTAAACCAAGTCCAAACAGTCCGCCCGGACCAATCGCATATAGCGACTGGATAATTTGAAACCCGCTTCCAAGCGGATCAGACCACGGATCCAAAAACGATGTGATCCGTTTCATGCGATACGGCGCTGAGATAATCAAACCTACAAACCCAGCAATTCCGAGCAGACCGAGAATCGCAAAATGGCGCACCCGCGCTCCGGCAACGAAGATCATAACAATACTCGTTCCAATCAGCACTGTACCCGTTCCAAGATCAGGCTGCAACATAATCATGGCGAATGCTGTAAACGCCAAAGCCAACGAAGGCACTAGCCCTTTGCGAAAAGAGGTGATAAACTTTTGCCGCTCTGATAAATACTTTGCCAAAAACGCAATCATCGCCAATTTCATAAACTCAGAAGGCTGAATCGAAAACGCACCTACGCCAATCCAGCTTCGTGAACCATTACGAACATTTCCAATCCCTGGGATTAAGACGAGTA
>JAKACS010000208.1 GCA_021821235.1 Bacillota bacterium | reverse complement strand
CGCTTCTGGATTGCGGGAAACAAGATAGTCAGCGATAAAGCTGGTGAACTTTCGTGTATCCTCATATGAATAAGTGCCGTCAGGCAGTGGAAGATAAATCTGTAATCCTTTGTTCCCCGAAGTTTTCACAAATGCAATAAGGTTCAATTGATCAAGGACGGATTTGATTTCAAATGCCGCTTTTACTGCGAGATGAAAATGGTCTTTTGACGGCGGATCCAAATCAAAGACAATTTCGCTTGGGCCATAACTTTTGATTGTTTGAAAGGGAATGTGAAATTCTATTGCCAGCTGGTTTCCAAGCCATAAAAGTGTCTCAATATCGTTGCATAAAATGTAATGAATGTTGTCATTGATGTAGGTTTGAATAGAATCGGGTGCATAATCCGGACAATTTTTCTGATAAAACGGTTCTCCACCCATTCCGTGTGGATACCGAATAACGGTCAACAACCGGTCTTTTAAAAAGGGCAGCATGTGCGGCGAAACGACTTGCAAATAGTGGAGGTAGTCCTGTTTCAAAATTCCGAGGCTGCGCCAAAGAGGTTTTTCAGGATGAGTAATTTCAAGTAAAACGGTTGTATTCCGTTGCTGCTCCTGAAAACGTTCATATGTACAATTCTCCGGTTTTACATCAAAGCGAAAACGGTGGAAATGCGGTTCACGCAATTCCTTTTCATATACTTCCAAATACTTCACTTCAAGGCAAATAGCCGGATGAACAGAGATCACTTGCTGGTTCTCTTGAAGTTTGTTTTTCAGAATAATTTGCTTTAATGCTTGTTTTTCTTCCGGTTTAAAACCAAATAACACTTGTCCGATTCGTAAAATTTCATGGTGATTGTAAATAGCAACTTCAAAATAGCCGTTTTTCTTATCATAGGCTGTTACAAAGCACACGACATATTTCCAATTTTTGTATTTTATCCATTGATCCGATCGTTTTCCTTCCTCCCACAAACTTTGTTTTTGTTTGCAAACAATGCCTTCGCCGTCATGTGCGACAACTTTTTGCCATAAAGGTTGAAAATCGGAGGAAGCCGCAACAAGCTGAAGCAGTTGGTCATTGTCTACGCTGACAGCGATTTCTAAATCAGCCTCCTTAAATAAAGCAGTCAGCCGCTCCTTGCGCTTTGTGAATGGTGCGCTTTTAATAGAAGTTCCGTTTATTTTTAACAGGTCAAAAACCAGCAATCGACACGGTTTGCTACTTGCGAGCGAGCGTATCTTTTGCACTGACTTCATTTTTCCCCGTTTCTGAATCGCAGAAAAATTGGCTTTATATTCATTTTCCAGTAAAACAAGTTCACCATCTAACTCGAGTGGGAAAAACGGACGAAATTGCGCTTCATTTGTGGAAAGATAATCATTTAGCTCAGGAAAAAGCCCGAGCAGTGATTTTTCATTTCTGCTGTTGATTTCGAGCCTCTCTTCATCCCATGATAAAATGGCTCGGAAGCCATCATATTTGACTTCATAAAACCAATTGGGTTTTTCCGGAACAGTAAAGCTCAAAGTGGGAAGCATTGGCTTCATTCTACATGCATCCTTCCTTTCCTTTTCATTTAGTTTAGCTAATGGCTGTTCAATTCATTCGGTTTACCAAATCTTGAATCGCATGACGGAGAGTTGAACACAAATACTAAAAACAAAAAGGATGGAAACAAGAATGCATACAATGTGGAAGGGCAGCATCAGTTTTGGACTTGTTAATATTCCAATAAAACTGCATGCAGCAACAGAAGATAAAGATATAAAATTGCGCAATTTGCATAAAAAATGTCATACACCAATTAAATATGAAAAAATATGCCCTGTTTGTGAACAAGAAGTCGGCAATGAAGACATTGTCAAAGCGTACGAATACACGAAAGGGAAATTTGTTGTCCTGGATGAAGACGATTTGGAAAAATTAAGGAAAGAAAAGGAAGATAAGGCGGTTGAGATTATTGATTTTGTAAGAATGGAACAAATTGATCCGATTTATTATGACAGAAGTTACTATATGTCACCTAGTGAAGGCGGAAACAAAGCTTACTCGCTGCTTCGCAAAGCCTTAAAAGAATCGCAAAAAGTAGGAATCGCAAAAATTGTGATTCGCTCAAAAGAACAGCTTGCTGTCATTCGCGTTTTTGAAAATATCCTCGTCATGGAAACAATTCATTATCCGGATGAAGTGAGGAAGGCAGCAGACGTCCCAAGTATCCCGGCAGGGGAGAATGTGACGAAAAAAGAGTTGGACACAGCCATTTTACTGATCGATCAATTAACAACCGAATTTAAGCTGGAAAACTATCAGGATGATTATCGCATGGCATTATTGGAATTGATTGAAGCAAAGCGTTCTGGAAAAGAAACTGTTACACCGGCAGTGAAAGAACCTGCTTCTAACGTTACCGATTTAATGGCAGCCCTTCAGGCATCGATTGACCGGACAAAACCAAAAAAACAAGCTGCCCCGAAGAGGAAAACGGCTAGCCGCGTAAAAAAACAAGCGTAAGCAGGCGAAAAGAACTGATGTGGAGAAACACATCAGTTCTTTTCTTTTTCCATTTACGTGTATACTATTATGTTGGAGGTGTCAGCATGGAAAAAAATCAAGCGAAAAAGAATATGCTGTTTATTCTTTATGTTTTTTTGCTGTTTTGTTTTTTAATTATTTCTTTTATATTGATTTCAAATGAGATGAGCAACAATAAGCTAGTGTATTTTGACAATGGGGTGATTGCTGCTGTACAATCACATATTTCCCCGGCACTGACAAACGTAATGTTGACATTTACGTTTTTAGGCTCGGTCAAATGGTTGACCATTGCCGTTTTAGCTGGAACACTTTTTCTTTTTATTAAGAGAAAATGGGCTCTCGGCTTGTTCTTCCTTCTGTCATCAGGAGTTGGTTCCTTGTTCAATGTGTTGCTAAAAAATATTTTCAAACGTCAGCGTCCGGACATTCATCGACTAATTACGGAGAATAGTTATAGCTTCCCGAGCGGCCACTCGATGGGAGCGTTCATTTTTTATGGGGCAATTGCCTATATCATACTCCACTACGCCCATAAAAAAGCGGCAAAAACATTTGGGATTGTTTTGATGGCGGTTTTTATCCTTTTAATTGGCACAAGCAGAGTATATCTTGGGGTTCATTATCCAAGTGATGTAATTGGCGGATACTCTGCTGGCGGAGCATGGTTAATGATTTGCATCATCGTATTTCGCTATTATGAGTACAGAAAAAATTTATAGAAAAAACTTCTTGAGGATATCGTCAATTTTTGATAAGATATAATATTTTTGATTTTTAGGGGGAAGTAAGCTATAATAGAAAAGTACTAGTTGTTCGTTCAATATATTCCGAATAAAGCAGTCGTATCTGCACGAATTTGTGGACGATCTTGACTCCACAACTCAAGTGCGGGTGCGATTTTTTCTTTGGAATGTCAGTTAAAATCATTTGGGGGTGGCCAATTTGGCATTTGGCAGAAGAAATGAAGAGGAAATCAAGTTGGAGGAAACAAAAATTTGGGAATGCAATTCGGATCAATGCAAATGCTGGGTTCGCGATAATTTTAAGAGCAGTGAAGTCCCCCTCTGTCCGATCTGCAAAAGCGAAATGTCCTTAACTACCAGGGAGCTGCCCGTTATTACAAACCACAGTAAAAACTTCATGTGATCCATAAAACCAAAAGACAGGGAATCCCTGTCTTTTGGTTTTATTCTGCTTCACCTTTATGCTGGAGGCAGAAATCCAGCACGAACTCTGCTTCATCGTCTTCAAGAGCAAAATCAAGAACTTTTTCTGTTTCTTTTTCGTAAAAGTGGTAATGGGAAAGCTTTGCTTCATCTTGATGGATAACAAAAATAACTTTTAAGCCAATGCCGTTTTCTGAATACAGCTCATCTTCCTCATCAACTTCAATGTCTAGAAAGTACTCGAACCGCTCGCCTGTTAACAGGCCAAATGGATCTTCCAATTTTTCAACAGTATATCCTGTAATATTCATCCAATCATCCTTTTTAATAGTTGCTTTTTCTTATTATAATCACTTCATAACAGATTACAGTCATTTTAGGGGAAAATAAAAATCCGCTTTCATAAGCGGATAAATCAACAGATGTATGGCGGAGAAGGTGAGATTCGAACTCACGCGACGGTTACCCGCCCTAACGCATTTCGAGTGCGCCCCCTTATAACCACTTGGGTACTTCTCCAACATGGAGCGGGTGAGGGGAATCGAACCCCCGCCGTCAGCTTGGGAAGCTGAAATTCTACCATTAAACCACACCCGCGAGTATTAATTTGCAGCGAGATCGGGAAGACAGGATTTGAACCTGCGACCCCCACGTCCCGAACGTGGTGCTCTACCAAGCTGAGCTACTTCCCGAAGGATAAAGTGCGGATGAGAGGACTTGAACCTCCACGGGGTTGCCCCCACTAGAACCTGAATCTAGCGCGTCTGCCATTCCGCCACACCCGCATATATAATTTCGAACGACCTTTACCAATATAACATATTTTAAATTATTTTTCACTATAAAAATAAAATTTTTTTTAGTTGTTTTTTGCAAGGTTTCATTTTCAAAGAGAATTCGATTTCTCATCCAATGAAAGAATACCATTGAAGGGGTTTTTAACCATTTGGTTAAAAACCTATTTTCATTTTAGCCTAAATAAAAAGGCAAAATTCTAAAAACGTTCAAAAATAGTCAAATAATGATTGATTTTGAAAGAAAATGATTGATTTTTGCAATCGGTTTCAGTAAGATGGATTCAGGAACAAAAATTAAAGGTAGTGGTAAATTGTTAACGCCCGAGCGTCATCAATTAATTTTACAGCTTTTGAAAGAGAGAAATATTATCAAGATTCAAGATTTGGTCGAACTGACAAATGCGTCTGAATCAACCATTCGAAGGGATCTTTCCCTACTGGAAGAGGGGAAATACTTAAAGCGAATTCACGGAGGTGCATCCAGACTACAAGGAAAGCTTGATGAACCGAGCATGGTAGTGAAAGCTTCCAAAAACCTTCAGGAAAAAAGGCTGATCGCCCAATATGCTGCAAGTTTAGTGGAAGAAGGCGACAGCATTTACCTTGATGCTGGCTCAACCATTAAAGAAATGATCAATTTTCTATCCGTAAAAGATATTGTTGTCGTTACAAACGGATTAACACATGTAACACCCTTGATTAATAAAGGCATCCCTACGTATCTGATTGGCGGATTTGCAAAAAATAGTACAAAAGCACTCATCGGCCGAGGTGCATTGACTAGTCTTGACCAATATCGTTTTGATAAATGCTTTATGGGTGTGAATGGGATTCACCCTGAATTCGGCTTTACCACACCAGACCAAGAAGAGGCATATGTGAAACAAAAAGCAATGCAGCTTTCGCGTGAAGTTTTTGTATTAGCGGATGAATCAAAATTCAATGAAATTGCTTTTGCAAAAATCGCCGATATAAAAGAAGCAATCATCATCACAAATCAACTAGCGGATGAAATTTGGCAACAGTATGAAACAAGAACGACAGTAAAGGTAGTGACAACATGATCTATACTTTGACGTTAAATCCTTCAGTAGATTATATCGTGAAACTTGATGCGTTTCAGCTTGGAAGTTTAAACCGCACCATTGATGAAGAAAAATTCCCAGGGGGAAAAGGCATCAATGTATCGAGAGTTTTGCAGCAATTGGGGGTGGCAAGTAAAGCGCTCGGATTTAATGGCGGATTTACTGGCAGTTATATAGATGAATATTTGCGAAAGGAAACGATTGCGACCGACTTTATTAAGGTTTCAGGTGATTCACGCATTAATATTAAATTAAAAACAAGTGAGGAAACAGAAATCAATGCAAATGGTCCAATGATCACCGAAGCAGATTTTGAACGGTTAAAGGAAAAAATTCACCAATTAGCAGCAAATGATTTGTTGGTTTTAGCCGGAAGCATCCCTTCAAGCCTTCCGTCAAATACGTATGAAAGACTTGTGAAAATTTGCAATCAACAGAATGCAAGATTTGTGGCTGATGCTGAAGGAGAGCTGTTAAAAAAAGTTTTGCCATTCCGTCCATTTCTTGTTAAACCGAATCACCATGAACTGGGTGAGTTGTTTGAT
>JAKACS010000207.1 GCA_021821235.1 Bacillota bacterium | reverse complement strand
GCAGCTTAATCATCGCACGAAGGAAAAGCGACAGCTTTTTCGAGGATGCCCTAGTCAGGCGAAAGGCACAGGACGTGCCGTTTTGAGCGTGATAAGGGCAACTACGCCTCTGTCTTCGCCAATCGGCGAGTTTTCTTTATATTGTTTACGGTAAATACAAATGCTAAAAAGTAGGAAAGGGGTAATGATGTGTTAATCGTACAGTTAGCCATAATCTTAATTGCATCAAAAATTGCCGGGAGTTTGAGTGTCCGTTTAGGGCAGCCATCTGTACTCGGTAAGCTGTTGATTGGTATTGTGCTAGGACCATCGGTACTGGGGCTTGTTACTGAGACGAAAACGTTAGAGGAATTTAGTCAAATCGGTGTTATTTTATTAATGTTTATGGCAGGCTTGGAAACTGATCTAGACGAATTTAAGCGTACCGGCAAAGCATCGACCTATGTTGGGCTCGGGGGTATCATTGTTCCGCTTGTGTTGGGCTATCTCGCTGGAAGCGCCTTACAGCTAACCTCAATCCAATCATGGTTTTTAGGTTTGCTACTTTCCGCAACAAGTGTGAGTATTTCTGTCCAAGCCCTAAAAGAAATGGGGCAATTGAAAACGCGTGAAGGCACAACGATCCTTGGAGCAGCCGTCATTGATGACGTGGTCGTCATCATTGCCTTAGCTTTTTTGATGAGCTTTGCAGGCGAAAATGTCCACTTGGGGACGCTGATTATTAAAAAATTTGTCTTTTTTATCGCAGCCATCATCATTGGCTGGAAAGTCGTTCCATTCTTTATGAAAAAATTCTCCTCGTTAAAAGTAACGGAAACAACGATCTCTTCCGCTCTAATCATTTGTTTTGTGTTTGCCTTCTTTGCTGAATACACAGGAGTTGCTGCCATCATCGGAGCTTATATTGCCGGTGTTTCAATCAGTTTAACCCATTTTAAACAGGAAGTTTTTGGAAAGATTGAAACGATTAGCTATTCCATCTTTGTTCCCGTGTTTTTTACTTCAATCGGGATTACTGCAGAGTTTGCCGGAATTCAGGAAAATTTAGGCTTGATCGTGCTGTTTAGTATTTTAGCAGTCTTCAGTAAATTAATCGGAGCTTCTATTGGGGCAAAAGCAGCCGGCTTTCCGTTCAAAAGCTCATTAGGGATTGGCTCTGCGATGGTCTCAAGGGGTGAAGTAGCTCTCATTATTGCCGCAATCGGACTTGAAGCAAAGCTGATCAGCCAAGAAATGTTTGCTGTAATGGTTGTTGTCGTCCTTGTGACAACAATCGTAACCCCACCGATGATGAAAATGTTTTTTAAAAAGGAAGCCATTTCTCCGAGAGAAAATTTGTAAAATAGGTTGCTAATTGGAAAAAAATAATTAGGGCACATTCTTATTCTTATGGTACAATAAGATCAGTTTAAAATACACATAGGGGTATACCGATGAAATGAAGGGAGTGGCGATGTTGAAAATTACCGATGCCGCACGCGATATTTTAAAACAAGCGATGCAAGAACAAAATGCAAGCAGCCTTCGAGTATATTTTGCCGGTTTTGGCTGAGGGGGTCCGCAAATTGGGCTGGCTCTGGATGAGCCGGAAGCAGACGATAAAATCGTAATCGAAAATGACATTCAAGTTGCGTATGAAAACAGCATTGAACCATACGCAGAAGATTTGGTTCTTGAGTACGATGAAATGCGTGAAGGTTTGGTTCTAACTGGTAACGAAAGCTACTGTTAAAAAGAAATCGAAAGGCATCACTCGAATAAGAGTGATGCCTTTTATGTTATCGGCTTGGATATTTTCCAGCAAATGTTTCACAGAAAAGACAAAATTCTTTTTAAAATCTAATTGACAATCATTATCAATATAAATACAATTAGAATAGAAAAATGGTATTGATATTCGTTATCAATTAGAAAATAATTTTTGAGAAGAAGGGGAGCATATGGGCAAAAATGTATTCACAAAAATACTTGTTCTTCTAGTAGCGATCAGTTTTGTTATACATACGCCAGCATTCGCAGCGGGCAATGCGGCTGAAGACCTCAAGCAAGCAGAGCAGTCCATTGACACGGCCATTGATTGGGCAGCAAAAGGCAACCTCGCTGAAGTGCAACAATCCTATGATCAATTCAATCAAACATGGAAAAAAATTGAGCCTGGAATTAAAGCATATTCTGTCACAGCCTATCGTGATATTGAAGCAGGCATGGGTCAGATCGTTTATGCCTTAACAATCAAAAAAACGGACCAAGTGCAGCAAGCGTTGAATAACTTGAAGGCGGTAAATGAAAAGTTTATCAATGGCGGTTATCCAAAAGAGACAGCTGTAAAAGAAAAAGATATGTCAATCGACGACTTTATTCTGATTTTGCAAAGCACAAAAAAAGCGGCAAAAGAAGAGCAGCAAGCGACAGCGCTTGAAGGCATCAAAAAAGCAAGCGACAGCTGGTTAAGCGTCGAAGGAAATGTTGTGGCCCAGTCGGCTTCCGTTTACAGCGACTCGGAACGTGACTTAGTAACGATTCAAGCGATGCTCGCAGCAAATCCGCCAAACTATGACAAAGCAGTAAAAACGATTGATCAAATGATTAATTATTTAACCCCATTAGCAAGTAAGTCGGAGTACACCTACTGGGATGCCGCCATGATTCTACTTCGTGAGGGTCTCGAAGCACTGCTTGTTGTGATTGCTCTATTGTCCTTTGTAAAAAAATCTGGTGCGACGAAGGGGAAAAAATGGATCTGGTCTGGAGTACTCGGTGGACTGGGTGTCAGCATCGTTCTTGCCATTATTGTAAAATTTGTCCTCTCGTCCGGAGCGTTCGGTAATAACAATGCCTTGATTGGCGGCTGGACAGGAATTTTTGCGGCAGCCATGCTGCTGTACATGAGCTATTGGCTTCACAGTCAATCCAATATTGCAGATTGGAACCGTTATTTGCGGGAAAAAAGCCAAACGGCAATTACGACCGGAAAACTGATTTCTTTAGGCGTCCTCTCTTTTCTAGCTGTATTTAGAGAAGGAACAGAAACCGTTTTGTTCTACATCGGTATGGCAAGCCAAATCAAATTACAAAATTTATTGCTTGGCTTTCTACTTGGTGCAGTAATTCTCGGGTTGATTGCCTTTTTAATGGTCTATGTCGGATTAAAGCTGCCATTGCGGCCGTTCTTTATGGTATCAAGCGTGATTGTCTTTTACTTGGCTGTTAAATTTACCGGCATGGGTATCCATAGTCTGCAGTTAGCGGGACTGATTCCAACAACCAACGCACCAGACGGACTAAGCATGGAGTTTTTCGCTCTATACCCTGCATGGGAAAGCATCATACCACAGTTGCTGTTGATTGCGGCTGTTGTGATATTCCTTCTGATAAAAAAATATACAAATAAAAAATTAATCACAAATGGAAAGGGAGATCTCGCCAAATGAAAAAACTAACAACCCTATTCGCAGCACTTTTTCTTATCAGCACATTTGTTTTAGCCGGATGCGGCAGCGGAAATTCAAAGGTTTCCGATGGAGTCAACAGCATGCTCGATACAACAAAGCAAATATCAGATGCCATTAACAGCGGCGATCAGCCAAAGGTGAAAGAGGTTGGTCCAAAATTAGAGGATCAGTGGAAAGGCTTTGAAGATGAGGTTAAGAAAATTGACAAAAATTCATATGATCAAATTGAAAAGTACCTTGACCCAACCATTGCTGGTTCGCAAGCTCCAAAGCTTGACAAAGAAGCATTAAGCACCTTAAACAACCAACTTTCAGATGCGTTGAAAGAACTGCAGAAGAAAGCTAAATAATCAAATAGCAGAAAAACGCTTGGAAAACTCACTTTCCAAGCGTTTTTGTTACTTTTTCAATCTGCTTTTTGTTTGCCTGCAGCTGGCGCGTATTTTGATGGCCAAAACGCCCATTTTCCCAGTATTGCTGTAATGGCGGGAACGAGCAGTGGCCGGACAATAAAGGTATCAAGTAAAATCCCGATAGCCGTGATCGTGCCAAAGTGAACCAAAATTTGGATCGGCAATGTTGTCAGCACAGCAAATGTCCCAGCCAAAATTAATCCTGCCGAAGTAATAACAGAGCCAGATTGGCCTACTCCTTCTTTGATTGCTTGCCCTAAAGGCATGCTCCTGCTTTTTTTCCAGATGCTTGAAATCATAAAGATATTGTAATCTTCTCCAAGGGCAACGATAAACACAAAAGCATAAAGAGGAATTAGTCCTTGAATCGCATTGACGCCGAAAAGACTGTGTAGAATCACCCAGCCAAGTCCAAGTGCGCTGAAATAAGAAAGCAGTACTGTCCCCATTAAATAAACTGTAGCTGTCACGGAGCGGAGATAGACGAGCAGCAGGATGGCGATCATTGCAATCACAATCGGGATAATTAGTTGACCGTCCCGCTTGGTTACTTTTTCCGTATCATATTGCTCGGCTGTCTGTCCGCCAATCCATACTTTTTTAGCGGCGTTTACAACTTGATTATGCTTTAAAGTGTTTGCAACTGTTTGCTGCAAGTCGGGAATTTTTTTCATTGCTTCATTTGAATAGGGATTCATCTTTAATTCAACATCATATCGAATAATGTCTGCATTTTGTTCCCCCTGTTTGCCGTCAGAAACATTTGCTACATAGTCAAGTTTTTCTAATTCCTTTTTAACGGTTGTCTTTTTTCCGTCCGTTTGAACCATCACTTGAACCGGAGCGAGCTCGCCTGCATTAAAATGATCAGAAATTAGTTGAAACCCTTCCCGGGATGGCATGCTTTTCGGAAATGAAGATAATGTATCATTCGTATATACAATTTTGCTGGCAAGAAAAGCAAAGATCCCAAGGAAAAGAACGGTTGAGATGAGAATCGGCCATGGTTTTGCCACAATAAAAGCTCCGAGGCGGATTCCAAAACCTTCTCTTTTTTTATTTGCCGAAAAAGTTTTCCCTTTTTTGGCTGCGCGCTCTTCCTTCATTTCGTTTGTCCGGGGAACGAAAGGATAAAATGAAGCCCTGCCAATAATGCTTAGCAATGCCGGAATAAGTGTCAGACTGACAGCCATCATGATAAGAATTGCCAAGCTAAACGGGATCGCAAAGCGATGAATCGATCCATATTTCGCTAGAAGAAGAATGAATAGGGAAAAAACAACCGTTAGCCCGCTCATGGCAATTGCTCCGGATGAGCTTGAGAGTGCCTTTTTCATCGCCAGTTTTCTATCTTTTTCTACTTCCAGATAGCTTCTGAATCTGGAAATGAGAAACAGGCAATAATCTGTTCCGGCTCCAAACAACAGGACAGTCATAATCGAAGTGCTTTGCGAGTCGTATTCAATCAAGCCGGCTTTCCCCATCCCGCCAAGAATCGGACTGATGATGCCATTGGCAATTCCTACGCCGACTAATGGAATCAGCGCTAAAATAGGAGAGCGATAGATAAGCAGTAATAGAATGAGTACGATTGCCACTGTTCCAAGCAATAACGAAAGATCTCCCTGACTGAAAAGGGCAGTTGCATCAACGGCAATACCTGCCGGACCAGTAATTCGCAGCAACATTTTACTTGTATCAGCTAATGTTGTTTTTGTTGGATCATAAGAAAATTGCTTCGCCGCCCGCACTTTGAGGGAGGTGAAACTTTTTTCAAGCTCCGCTGTTTCTGTCTTTTTTTGAAAGGTTACAGGCAGAATGAGAGTGGTTCCATCCTTTGAGAGTAGCTGCTGTTTTAAAACGGGCAGCGGAAATTGGTTCAATGGTAGTACCGCTTGCTGATGTTTGACTGGATTCGTTTCAAGATTACTTGCATAGTGCTGAATAAGAGTGAGATCGTCATCCGTCAAACCGGTTGAACGATACCAAGTTAATAGTGCTGGTGTTCCTGATTCTGCTGAAAACTCTTTTTCTATAAGTTTTTTTGCCTGTTGGGACATTGTTGTGGAAGGCAAGTTAGCCGCCAGATCATTCTTTTGCGTGTTCGCTTGCGGCAAGGTAATGTTTAAAACCGCTGCAAGCAGCAGCCAGGCAAACAGGATTACCCATTTGCTCTTTTTTCCGCTTACTGTTTCTCGATACTTCTCAAACCATGATTTTTTCATGTGTACCACACTCCATTCTTTATTGCTTATCA
>JAKACS010000206.1 GCA_021821235.1 Bacillota bacterium | reverse complement strand
CGTGATACGAGGTTTTGTTTCACTTTTTCAGAATGGGTACTTTTTTGTTCCTCCAAAAAGGAAAAATAGTTTCCATCATCAAGTGGATCATTTTGTAATTCGGATGCCATTTGTTTTACCTCCTTGACTTTATTATAGTATACCCTGGTATAGTATGCAAGCGTCAAGATAATTTTTTTTCATTCGAATTAATGATGATGATGAGTATCCTTGTTTTTAGCATGATTATGGGATCCTGAATGGTTATGGCCAAATACATGCATTAACGGATGGAGAAGGATGATTCCCCATAAAATCCATGTCCATTTTCCCAGCAGTGCTAAAATAAATACAATCACTAAGGCAATGAGTATAGGGATGGCAAATTTTTTTAGCATGTCCTCATTCCTTCCTCTATTTTAACTTCAGTATATCTCACTTTGCTCAATAAGGACTTTAGCCGCGAATGGTGTAGTAAATCACTAATGAGATGATCATTAAGATCAACACCGTTAGCGATGTTTTTACATAATCGCTCTTTTTTAAAACAACTCCCTCGTTCACGGCTGGACTTTTTCGACGAAACCAAATTAAAACGATCCCGAAAAGGATGCCAATTAAACTTAAAACATGGCTGACACTGAATGGCCCAAATACGATCGGATTTACACGGGTAAACTCGACAATTCCGCGAATGATCATATACCCAATCAAATAATGAATAAAAACTTGCCCTCTATAGGCAGGTTTCCTCAATCGCAGCCACAAGTAGCCAAACATTAAATAGTCTAAAAGAAATTCATATGCTTGGGCTGGATGAAGGTACTCGCCGTTTACCTCTACCCCCCAAGGCAAACTGCGGGAAATCGGCCCGCCGAATACGTCACAGCCAATTCGGCTAATTCCTTGCGCTAGAATAATCGCAGGGGCAACGATGTCTAATGTTTGCCAAATTGGAATTCCACGCCTTCTCAATAGCCATAAACCAACCAATACTCCGCCTAAAATGCCACCATGGATCGAAAGCCCGCCTTCACTGATCGCAAATACTTTCATTGGGTTTGCTAAATAATAGGAAGGATCATATACAAGGATATACACAATCCTCGCCCCAAGGATCCCGCCGATGACGGAATAAACAGCAATTTCCATTAACGCTTCATGGTTAAGACCCTGCCTTTTGGCTTCAGTCGTTAAAAAATAAAGGCCTGTCAATGCACCAATTGCAATCATTAAGCCGAAAAAATAAAAAGTAATGGGGCCAATACTAAAAATAGGTATCATCGAGACAATTCCTCATTTCTATCGATCTTTTTAAAAACAATAGCCAGTTGGCTGTCTAACCTGAGAAAAATATCATCCAAATAACATCCTCGCTTTCGGGAAAATCGATTTCATGCAGATAAATCTTTGTTTTAAATTTAACAATCCATTCTAAGAACAAACTGAATTGATGATAAGAACAGCATAAGAACTTTAACGAAAAATCGTGCAAGAATGGCTTCCCCAAAATAAAGAGGACGAATCCGATTCGTCCTCTTCGATCAAGCCAATGTTGAGTTAAGTGCTTTTCGAATGCCATACTGTTTACTAAAATGCGCTTTGCTTAGTAGCTCAGCAATATGGATTTTTTTCATCGCAAACCACCACAAAAAGATCATATAACCAACCATAACTGTCAGCCAGGAAGTTTCCTTGATTAAAATATAGTTAAAGATGCCGTGCAAGATGGATGGAACGGCGATGGACAATACAAT
Organism: Bacillota bacterium; assembly: GCA_021821235.1. The sequence goes on along the minus strand of JAKACS010000206.1, from coordinate 4,459 downwards.
CCATGCCCATTTTGATTTGGCTGCAAATTTTGCCCTGCTTAGATAATAGCCCATGATCACGCCAAACAAGGCATGGCTTGAGACTGGGAACAGTGCTCGATTCAGCGCGAATTCCACTCCATTTGAAAGCAAATACATAATATTTTCAGCCGTAGCAAAACCTAACGAAACCGATGTTCCATACACAATGCCATCAAAAGGTTCGTCAAATTCAACATGCCGGTATGCCGAAAAAAAGAGAACAATCCATTTAAACGATTCTTCAAGCATTCCGGAAGTAAGAAAGGAACTGCTTAAATCCGAACTGCCTATGTTTTCACTGTTCAGCACATATTCAATAAAAGCTGCCGGAAGGATTAACAAGGCTCCGAAAAGAAAGGTGCGAACCACTAATAACACTGGCTCCGGCTCATACTTGTCTTTCAAATAAAAGTAACTCAACAAAGCCATCCCCGGCGCTGTCCCAGCAAGTAAAATTGATAACATCTCTATCCCTCTCTCCAAAAAATAAAGTTCGAGCGTACGATAGGCTTCTATCCTAATATATCGAACATTTGCATTATCATAAACTACTTTTATGGAGTTTTTGTGAATTTTTATTCAGACTACTTAAGGAGCGGGAACAAAATTTTGAATTCTGTCCCTTCACGAACCCTGCTTTTTACGAAAATCGTTCCTTGATTTTCTTCCACAATCGATTTTGCAATCGCAAGACCAAGGCCTGTGCCATCTTGGGAATGTCTCCTCGCAGCGTCAGTGCGATAGAAGCGTTCAAAAATTTGCGACAGCTCGCTTTCCTCAATTCCAATGCCGGAATCTTTCACGACGATTACTGCTTTTTCGTTTTCCTTCGTAATCTTCACAAGAATCGAACCATTTAGCGGAGAATATTTTATCGCATTTTCAATTAGGATGATCATCAACTGCTTGAGAGAATCTTCCTCGCCCCAAACACAAACATTCTCATCCATTTCGGATTCAACTGTAATTGTTTTCTCCCATGAGACAATTTCCGCAAGCACTCCTTTTGTAATCGCCGACAGGCAAACAACCTTTTTGTTCCCGACCTGTCCTGCTTCGACTCTTGCCAGTGAAAGCAAATCGGAAACAAGCTTTGACATCCGAATGGCCTCGTTTCGAATGTCCGTCAAAATCTCCGCCTTTTCGCCTTCAGGGATATTTTTCACTTTTGTCAAAATATCGAGATTGCCCCGGATCGTTGTCAGCGGTGCCCGTAATTCATGTGAGGCATCCGAGAGGAACCTTTTCTGATTGGTGTAGGCCTTCTCGAGACTGTCAAGCATACTGTTAAACGTTTCTGCCAATTTGCCAAGTTCATCGGATGGGCCGGTGTGCATCACTCGCTGCTGAAAATCTTGAGAAACTGCGATGGCCTTCGCCGTTTTTCGGACTAAGTCCACCCTTGACAATGTCTTCTTTACTAAAAACCAGGCAGCAATCGAGGCAAGAATGAGGCTAAAGACCGTCAAGGCAATCACAAGCCATTGGAACTTTAACAGTGACTGATCCAGTTCCTGCAACGGGTAGAGTGTTTGAATGTAACCCACTGTTTTACCATTTTGGTGGACTGCTGTTGTCAATACGCGAATTCTTTTCCCCTTATTATCCTTTATCATCATAAAAGACTTGCTTGTTGACCCTGGCTTCACCCATTCCGGCTGATGATTTTTAAAAAATGGATGGTCATTCGTTTCCATCAGTTGGCCAGATTGATTCCGAATCATTACTGCGACTTGATTGACGCCCAGCTCATCTGCAGATACTTGAATATTCTCAAGTTTCTTTCCACTGCTCAATTGCTTATTCAATTCTTCGTGCACATGGGATGTAATCGTGCTGAGCATTGTATCAACGTCTTGGTAATGTGATCGATAATGAGCATAATAAATGAGGGAAATAATAAGCGCCAAAATGGTACCAAAAATGGCACTGTTCCAAAGCGTTAACCGTAAACGTATTGGCATTCCCTCACTCCCTCAATACATACCCTGTACCGCGAACGGTATGGATCAATCTTGGCTCTGAATTTAGTTCCAATTTATGCCTTAAGTAGCCGACATACACTTCTAAAACATTCGATTCCACCTGAAAATCGTATCCCCAAACCTTTTCCATAATCAAATCACGGGACAAAACCCTTTTTGGATTTTGCATAAATAGTTTTAACAAATTAAATTCCGTTGTCGACAATTCGATTGGACGATTGTTCCTTATTGCTGAATAGGCCGCAAGATCAAGCGTTAAATCAACAAAATGGAGCGTATCCGCCGGATTGGCCGCTGTTTCTGTCCTTCTTAGCAGCGCCCTCACGCGGGCAACCAGCTCTTCGAATGCAAACGGCTTGATTAGATAGTCATCTGCCCCGGTTTCAAGCCCCTCCACTCGATCGGTTACAGAATCCCTTCCTGTCACCATCAAAATTGGAATACTCCCATCCTTTCTTAATCTCCTGCACACTTCCAGCCCATCCATATCGGGCATCATTACATCTAAAATAACCAAGTCGGGAGAATTCTCCAACACTTTCATCAAGCACTCCCTGCCGCTATTTGCAGCATCTACATCAAACCCTTCAAAAGTAAGCCCTCTTTTCATCATCGTTGTGATTTTTTGGTCATCGTCAACAACGAGAATTTTTCCACCCATTTGTATTCCTCCCTAACTTTCATACTATCATTATATTAAAAACGAAAGAAAAATAAGTTGCCTATTTCAAAGATTGTATTTTATATTCTTGCTCTAATACAACTTTTCGTTAACCTCATGCCAAAACAATCGAAATATATCCCAATAAAATCGTCACTATCCCAATAATAATTCTTAATCTCTTTCGTATCATGATGAAGTCTTGGCTGATTGTCTGCAAAAGTTTTTTATTTGAAAGCAGGAATGCAAGCAGAACAACGGGAAAAATAAAGCCAATATTATAAATCAATAACAGAGGATACTTCATTGTGAAAGGCTTTGATTGGATAATAATTAAGACAGCCATATAAATAGCTCCCCCACAAGGCACACTACAGAGCCCAATAACGATCCCGCTTAAAAAGCTGCCAAATTTTGAAGCCGGTTTACTAAACTTCTTATAGAGCGGGTGTAAAAATGCAGGCATTTTAATCAATGCTTTTGACTGTGTGAAAAACGAATCCCGTAACATCAAAACGCCTAATACCACTACTGCCAATCCAGCGATTTGAAGGATTATCTTTGTTTGGATGGAAGATATCCGAAGAAATTCGATCATTCCTGCTCCTAAAAGGAAATAAATAAAAAAAATCCCAAAAGCATAAATAAATGCATAACTAAGTATATTTTTTCTTTGTTCTGCAATGGTTTGATCGTTTTCTATCTCAGCTCCAAAACGGTTAAGCAAATATCCGACCCATAACAGCAATGTGCTAAATGCACATGGGTTAAAACCATCTAATATCCCAGCCACCAGCATAAGTCCCATTAATAGAATAATGCTGGATGTTACCGCAATATTTGCCGCGATCACTTTTTGATTAAACAAGAGGGCAAAGAAAAAAAACAAAAAAAACAGAAGCAGGTAGGTGATAATGGTTTTTAATGGTAGTTTCATTTTGTCTACCCCGATTATGTAATAATTAATTTACCTTGCATGGATGGGTTTTCTTTCCCTCCGCAGCACACATCACAATAAAACACATATTCACCAGGTTGATCCACTTTTAATTGAATCGTTTTTGTCGATTCAGGTGGCAGTTTATCATCTATTTTTAGTTCATCAATGGCAAATTGATGCCATCCGCCTCCATCCGAGTGCTGTGAATTATCTGGATTCACCAATTGAATCGTTATTTTTTCTCCAGCCTTTGCCCGAATAACCGGCGGCGTAAATCCTGACATCGAAATTTCGACGCGTGTTCCTTGCTTTTTCCCCTGATTTTTAACATTCGCAACTGCATCAAAAACGATTGGAATAATAGCCGCGATCACAATGACGACAAACATCAATTCCAACCCATATTTTTTAACTTTTATTTTTTTCACGAAATCATCTCCAATATGCACCTGCATTTCAGATTTTTCGTACATAGATTGTAAAAAAAAATCTTTCGATCCATTTTAAGCATTGTTTCTGAATTTTAGCTGAAGCAGAACTAAGAATGACATAAGAATGCGAAAATCCATTTTTTAAGTGATAGATAGGGATGCGGAACAATGTAGCCGTTCCTATCCACCAACTTTTTACACTAAAAGAATGTGGCGGCCGATTGCACAGCCGCCATTTCTTATGTATTCAAGCTTTTAGCGTTTTGGCAGAACATCGATTGGATTTAATAGTTTGCCATTTTGATAGACTTCAAAGTCAAGATGAATGCCTGTTGAATATCCGGTTGAACCCATAATCGCAATCTTGCTGCCTTGATTAACGGTTTGTCCTACCGAGACGTTTATTGATGCTAAATGAGAA
>JAKACS010000205.1 GCA_021821235.1 Bacillota bacterium | reverse complement strand
GCCCTCGAAATTTTTTCGAGGGCAAACTTCATATTGGTTCAGGAGGAACAGAGAATGTCAAAGTTATGGGGCGGGCGTTTTACAAAGGAAACGAACAAGCTCGTAGAAGAATTTACGGCGTCGATTTCTTTTGATCAAAAATTGGCAAAAGAAGATATTGCCGGCAGCCTTGCACATGTGCAAATGTTGGGCGAATGCGGTATTATTCCAGCAGAAGATGCTGAAAAAATAAAGCTTGGCCTGCTTGAGATCAAAACAATGATTGAGAATAATGAAGTGGAATTTCTAGTCGAAGATGAAGACATTCACATGAATATTGAAAAACTGTTGATCGAAAAAGTCGGTCCGGTCGGCGGCAAGCTGCATACCGGCAGAAGCCGCAACGATCAAGTAGCGACTGATATGCATCTCTATTTGCGCACAAAAACGACTGAGCTTATCACGCTCGTTGAGACTGTGCAGCAAGCACTACTTGTGCAGGCAAAGGAGAATATCCAGACCCTCATTCCAGGCTATACCCATCTTCAGCGGGCACAGCCTGTTTCATTTGCTCACCATCTACTGGCTTACTTTTGGATGTTTGAGCGCGATAAAGAGAGACTGATCGACAGTTTAAAACGGATCAATTGGCTGCCGCTTGGTTCCGGTGCGCTCGCGGGGACGACTTTTCCGATCAATCGTGAGCTTGTTGCGGAGACTCTTGGATTTGAGACGATTTATCCGAACAGTATGGATGCTGTAAGCGACCGTGATTTTATTTTGGAATTTTTAGCAATCGGCTCGATTATCATGACCCATATTTCCCGCTTTTCCGAAGAGCTTGTTCTTTGGTCAAGCCAGGAATTTCAATTTATTGAACTCGACGATTCTTTCTGCACTGGTTCAAGCATAATGCCGCAAAAGAAAAATCCTGATGTGCCTGAGCTGCTCCGGGGAAAAACGGGCAGGACATACGGAAACTTGATCAGTCTTTTGACCGTTTTAAAAGGGCTGCCGCTTGCTTATAACAAAGATTTGCAAGAAGATAAGGAAGGCATGTTTGATACGGTCGAAACGCTTGAAGGCTCATTACAACTTTTGGCACCCATGATTGGGACAATGAAAGTGAATGCACACCGGATGCGCAAAGCAATCAACAATGATTTTTCAAATGCAACGGATATTGCCGACTATTTGGTACGCAAAGGCCTGCCATTCCGTGAAGCGCATGAAATTATCGGGAAAATCGTCCTTTATTCGATCCAGCAGGAGAAATTTTTGTTGGATTTAAGCTTTGAAGAATATCAGCAATTCAGTTCTTTATTTGAGGAAGATATTTATCAGGTGCTTGCGCCGGAACATGTCGTTGCGGTTCGCAGCAGCTTTGGCGGCACAGCGCCGGAGCAAGTAAAAGCCCAAATCAAGCTCGCAGAAGCAAAGTTGGGGAAATAATTTTTAAAAAGATTGACATACCTCATTAAATGTTCTAATATATTTTTTATATATTGTCGAAGTTAATAAACAATTCAATAAATACTCTTATCCAGAGCGGCGGAGGGACTAGGCCCGATGAAGCCCGGCAACCTTCAAGGTATTCCTTGAAAAGGTGCTAATTCCTGCAGGTTTTTAAAACCTGAAAGATAAGAGGAGGTAAAAAGCCCTCTTCTTATGAAGAGGGCTTTTTTTAGTCGACAACAAGTTGATAGGAAAGGGTGCGGGATCATGTCAGTTATTCAGGTTGCGATATTAGGTTTTGGAACAGTTGGTGAGGGTGTTTATAAAACAATTCAATCACACCAGCAAGAGCTATCAACAATTTTAGGAAAAAAAGTCGAAGTGGCAGCAGTTTTGATTCGCAATAAAAACAAGGTTCGGAATATCGGGGAAGGGATTCTGGTTACAACTGATTTTGACGAAATATTGCGCTTGCCCCAGCTTGATGTCGTGATGGAAGCGATTGTAGAGCAAGAGCCAAGCTTCACGTATTTAAAAAAAGCAATCGCCAAAGGCTGTCATATTATTACGGCTAATAAAGAAATGTTTGCCCACCATGGGAGAGAATTGCTTGAGATTGCTGCAAAACACGACGTGTCGGTTGGATTTGAAGCAACAGTTGCGGGCGGTATTCCGATTATTCAAACGCTTAGGCAATTATTCCATGTCAATCAAATTCAAAAGATTCAAGGAATTTTAAATGGTACATCCAATTTTATTTTGACGGAAATGCGCGAGAAGAAGCAATCTTTCACGGACGCGTTAAAACAGGCCCAGCTGAACGGTTTTGCCGAGGCTGACCCGACAAATGATGTTGAAGGAATAGATACTTTTTATAAATTAATGATTTTAAGCAAAATGGCTTTTGGCCAGGAGCCGAAATGGAATGAAGTTGAACTTAATGGAATTACCAAGATTACAAGCGAATGGATCAATCTCGCTAGTAACCTTGGCCTAAGATTTAAACATCTTGCTGCAGTCAGCCAGAATGGCGGCCAAGTAACAGCGTCTGTAAAACCCATTCTTGTAGCAAAAAATCATCCATTTTATTCGATTGAAGGCGTACAAAATGCCGTTAATATTGTTGCAGATATTGTTGGGAGCATTACATTGCAGGGTCCGGGTGCCGGCATGTTTCCGACGGCAAGCGCCATGCTTGAAGACCTTATTTATGTTTTGAAAAATAAAGCAGAAACGATTCGTGAACCAAAGCGGCAGACAGTAGACGCGGCAAGCAGCATCGAGCCTGAAAGTTTCTGGATTGTCGGCGGCGTATACAAAAAAAGAATGAAGCATTCAATTCACTGGGTAAAAGAACTGAAGGGTGGCTGTTATTTGCTAAAAACAACAGCAGATGGAATTGCTGTACTGGCAGAACAAAATAAAGAATTCATCTCCTTTCAGATTTATGGAGATATGGAAACCTTGAATTAGAAAGAAACAATTTTAGCCGCAACGTTCTAACTCGGTGAGAGCAAAAGTTTTCCACAAATTTATGCACACAATACCCAAACTTACCAACAATTGGGCCATTGATTTGGCATGGGTTAAATCGAATTATCCACATTATCCACAGGCAAGGTTGCTGTGGCGGAACTTATCCATAGGGTTATTTTCTAAATCGAAAAAAGAAGCAGGATCAGTACCTGCTTCTTTCTGAAAGGGTGGTTATTTCTTCTTTGCTCTAGTGCGCTGTGCAGCCGCATTTGACCGTGCTTGTGCCTCTAAATCCTCCTGATCAGCCAGTTCACGGGAATACTCGACATCGATTCCGTCTGATTTCAGATTCTTCGGCACTTGTGGAAGTGATGCTTTATTTTTATCACGAGTATTATGGTTGTTCGCACGACCCATTGCAAAAAACCCCTTTCGATCATTAGTGGGGATAACTAGCTCCCCACTATTATCGTGAGCAAAATGCTTGGCGAATATGAATGGAAAATTAATGCTTCGAACGTCTTTGGTCAAAGCCGCCGGCGCGGTCTGCGATTTTAAACTCGCGCTGATAGTTGACTTCCTGCATGCTTGTCAGCGTGAATTTCGGTTTTTCTTTTTTCTTTTTTTCTGCCATTAAAATCATTCCTTCCCAATTTTTTTAGCAACATTTCCATTTTTACCTTCTTAAATTGGAATGATACCGAGATGAGAAAAAAAGATCGCTTAATGCGTCGGAGAGATTAGAGAATTGAAATGTATACCCGTTTTCCAATAATTTTTGTGGCAAGACTTTTTGTCCTTCCAAAACAAGCATACTCATTTCACCAAGCAGCATCCTCAGCGCAAAGCCTGGAACAGAAAGCCAGTGTGGCCGATGGAGAACTTTTGCAAGCTGTTGGCCAAATTCCTTCATTTGCACGGCATTTGGTGCTGTAAAATTAACCGGTCCTGCGATTTCCTTGTTTTCAATCACAAATAAAAGGGCATTTACTACGTCCTTGATATGGATCCACGACATCCATTGCCTTCCGCTTCCGATTGTCCCGCCAATAAAAGCCTGATAGGGAAAGACGATTCTCGGCAGAGCACCTTCCTGCTGATCGAGGATAAGTCCGAAGCGGCATAAAACGGTTCGCACACCTATCTCCTTTGCTTGTAATGCTTTTTCTTCCCAATCATTAACTGTTTTTGCCAGGAAATCATTACCGGGATCGTCCAATTCTGTAAAATGTGCTGTTTCGGATGTACCATAATAGCCAATCGCACTGGCATTTATGAGTGCTTTAGGCTTTTTGTTCATTTTTTTCATAATGAAAAGAAGCTCATCGACCGCATTCAAACGGCTACCATAAATGCGTTCTTTTTTCTGTTCTGTCCAGCGCCCACTGCCAAGCGATTCTCCCGCAAGATTAATAAAAACATCGGTGTCTTGAAGATCGTCAACTGGATGAGAATCTTGCTTGCGCCACTGGATAAATTGAATTCCGCTTTCTGGATCCTTTCTGCTGATCCCCCTCGTTAAAATGACTACTTGATGATTCTTTTCCTGTAATTTTTTTGTCAGTGCTTTGCCAATAAATCCGCTACCGCCCGCGATGGCTATTTTCATCCTGATGCCCCCTTTTCCTTTATTTTACGATGAATGATGAATATGTTAAAGTAATGCTGAGGTGAGAGAAATGGCGGTTATCACAAAAATCACCACCCAGCAAAAAAACAGTGATCGTTACAATATTTTTTTAGATGACAAGTTTGCCTTTAGTGTGGATGCAGATATTTTGATTAAATTTCAGCTGAGAAAAGGGATGGAGTTGGACGAGTTTTCGCTGACGGAAATTCATTACAGTGACGATATCCGCAAAGCATACAATACAGGGATTGCTTACTTGGCACGTAGAATCCGGTCGGAAAAAGAAATCCGGGACTATTTTGCCAAAAAGGAAGTAGCCGAACCCGTTGTGAATGAAGTCGTCCATCGGCTTAAAACGCAAAATTATCTAAATGACGGGGAATTTGCAGCAGCATTTGTCCGGACGCAAATGAACACAACCGACAAAGGTCCTGATGCGATTCGGATTGAATTGGCTGAGAAAGGGATTCAAAAAAAGATCATTCAAGGGTGCTTGCAGGAGTTTTCGGGAGAGCTGCAGTTTGATAAAGCTAGGGGACTTGCTGATAAATTTTTCAAAAAAAATGCGAACGATTCTTTTCGGGTTCTTAAGCAGAAATTGGAGGGTTTGTTGTTACGAAAAGGTTATTCGTTTGATGTGATTCAAAAGGTGATCGCGAAAACAGCCACAGTAGAAAACAAGGGGGATGAACTTCAAGCGATCCGCTACCAGGGAGAAAAGGCATGCCGGAAATATTCCAATTATACAGGTTATGAATACGAGCAAAAAATGAAACAAGCCCTATACCGGAAAGGCTTCACCATAGACTTAATTGATAAATTTTTGGATGAACAGAAACAATCATAATTAAGGCTTCCCTAATGCCCAAATCTCAGGTTAAGGAGAGCCAAACGGTCATTAGGAGCTTTCCGAATGCCCTCCCTTTCTTCATCTATTTCTTACTCTCAATAATAATCGAATCCTGATCCATGTGGTTAACGATGATTTGTGCAACTTCTTCTGCAGTTCGGAAGCGGGATGGATCTTTCACATGATCCGAATTGTCCCAAAACGGCGTGTTCATGCCGCCCATGTATGCAGCAGTCAGTTTGATGTTTGTGCCTTCGTATTCTTTTTGCAAGCTTTCGGTAAAACCTCTAACCGCAAATTTGCTTGCCACATAAACCGATTCATTCACTTTTGGGCGAAGTCCCGCAGTCGAGATAATATTTACAATATGGCCTTCACCTTGATGGAGCAGCAATGGCAGAACCGCTTTGGTCATTTGAATGGTGCCAAGAACATTTGTTTCAAGCATTTCTTGAATCTGTTGGTCAGTCAACTGGTCAAACGGTCCAAAGTGGCCTACACCCGCATTGTTGACAAGCCCGTATACTTCATAACGCTCATTCAAGCCGCTAAGTTCCTCGCCAATCTCTAAAGCTTTCCGAATATCCAAACTGAGAAAATCGGCTTTGCCGCCGAAACGCTCAATCTGCTCTTTCACTGCTTGTAAACGGCCTTCTGATCTGCCAATCAGCAACAGGTGATATCCTTTTTTCGCTAAAAGAATCGCCATTTCTTTTCCAAGTCCTGTTCCTGCTCCAGTAACGATAAAAGTCTTCATCGAATTTCTCCTCACATTTCCAAGTTAATTTCTTTCTTAATCATACAAAATTACCTA
>JAKACS010000204.1 GCA_021821235.1 Bacillota bacterium | reverse complement strand
ATAAAAAATCGATTTTGACTGCACTTTTAGAAGAAAATTGCACGGTTACCGTCGTACCATACAATACGACGTTTGAACAAGTGAAAGCATTGTCTCCTGACGGGGTGTTGTTAAGCAACGGGCCTAGTGATCCGCTGGAGCTGAAGCCATGGCTCCCTGAAATTAAGAAAATAACAGAACATTTTCCTACATTAGGAATTTGCCTTGGGCATCAACTCATTGCACTTGCCTATGGGGCAAAAACGACAAAGCTCGCCTATGGACACCGCGGCGCGAACCACCCGGTAAAGGAACTGCTGACAGGCAAAGTAAAGATTACAGCACAGAACCATAGCTATGTAGTAGTGGATGAAAGCATTGACGAACAAGTATTTAAGATCACCTACCGAAACGTCAATGACCAGTCAATCGAAGGACTAAAGCATGCCCATTATCCAATTCAGACTGTCCAATTTCATCCGGAAGCCCATCCGGGGCCAAGCGATACGGCACATATTTTAACAGACTTTGTAAAACAGATTAGTTCTTTAGGAGAGACTCGCTATGCCATTCGATAAAAGTTTGAAAAAAGTTCTTGTCATCGGATCGGGGCCGATTGTGATCGGGCAAGCCGCCGAGTTCGATTATGCTGGAACGCAAGCATGCATTGCCTTAAAAGAAGAGGGCATTGAGGTTGTCCTCATCAATAACAATCCAGCGACGATTATGACCGATGAAGCGATTGCCGATAAGGTCTACATGGAGCCGCTCACGGTGGAAACGATCGAAAAAATTATTGAAAAAGAAAAGCCTGATGGCATGATCGGAACACTCGGCGGGCAAACCGGGCTGAATTTGGCTGTTCAACTTTATGAGAAACAAATTTTACAAAAAAATCGCGTAAAACTGCTCGGGACGTCAGTTGAATCAATTAAAAAAGGTGAGGATCGCGAAAAATTCCGCAGCCTGATGCTTGAAATCGGCGAACCGATACCGGAATCGAGCATTATTCACAGCTTTGAAGAGGGCGTCCAATTTGTTGCGAAAATTGGCTATCCTGTTATTGTACGTCCTGCCTATACATTAGGCGGTGAAGGCGGCGGCTTTGCCCATAACGAAGAAGAGCTGGAAGTCGTGCTGAAAAAAGGTTTAGCCGCAAGTCCAATCCACCAGGTTTTGTTGGAAAGAAGCATTAAGGGCTGGAAGGAAATCGAATATGAAGTCATGCGCGATGCCAATGATACATGCATTATCGTCTGCAATATGGAAAACATGGATCCAGTCGGTGTTCACACCGGTGACTCGATTGTCGTGGCTCCATCGCAGACGTTAACCGATGTCCAGTATCAAATGCTGCGCGACGCTTCAATTAAAGTGATTAGGGAACTTGAAATCATTGGCGGCTGTAATATTCAATTTGCGCTGCATCCTGAATCCAACCAATACTACATCATCGAAGTCAATCCACGGGTCAGCCGTTCATCGGCCTTGGCGTCAAAAGCAACCGGCTACCCGATTGCGAGAATGGCGGCAAAATGCTCGATCGGCTATCATTTGGATGAAATCCTCAATCCGATTACCGGCAACACGTTCGCATCGTTTGAGCCGGCAATTGATTATATTGTCGTGAAACTGCCGCGTTTCCCGTTTGACAAATTTCCGGAAGCGAACCGCACGCTTGGAACGCAGATGAAAGCAACCGGTGAAGTGATGGCGATCGAGCGAACATTTGAAGGGGCGTTAAACAAAGCAGTCCGTTCGCTTGAATTGAATACCTACAGCCTAACGGGCTATGAATTTTCCAAAATGCTTGATACAGAAGAGTTGATCGCAAAGCTTCAAACAGCCAATGACCAACGCTTGTTTATGATTGCCGAAGCCTTCCACCGCGGAATGGCACTGGAAAAAGTCATGCAGCTGACGCAAATTGATCAGTGGTTTTTGGTCAAAATAAAAGCAGCTGTTGAATTGGAGCAGCAGCTATCTGCCTATACATGGGAGGAAGCGCCCATTACGCTGTTGAAAACGGCAAAACATCAAAATGTATCCGATCGCCTGCTTGCCAAACTATACGGCGTTACCGAAAAACAGGTCCGCATGAAGTGGAACGAACTGAATTGGCGACCTGGCTATAAGATGGTTGACACCTGTTCAGCAGAATTTGACGCAGCCACACCGTATTATTATTCGACTTGGCAAGGGTTGGATGAAGTGGAAAAGTCGGATCAACGAAAAATCCTTGTCATCGGCTCTGGACCGATTCGAATCGGCCAAGGTATTGAGTTTGATTACTGTTCCGTACACGCAGCAAAAGCAATCAAGAAAATGGGCTTTGAAGCAATTGTGATCAATAATAATCCGGAAACGGTCAGCACCGATTTTTCAATTGCCGATCGTCTGTACTTTGAGCCGCTGGCGGTTGAGGATGTTTTAAATGTGATTGAAAAAGAAAATGTCGAAGGTGTACTGATTCAGTTTGGCGGGCAGACGGCAATTAATATTGCCCATGCATTAGAAGAAGAAGGCGTGAAAATTTTAGGAACGGCTGTTGAAAATGTCGATCGGCTTGAGGATCGGGAAGAATTTTATCAATTGATTGAAAGCTTGGCGATTCCCCATATTGAAGGTGAAATTGCTGCCCATTCCGATCAGCTGATCGAAGCTGCCGAAAAACTCGGCTTTCCTGTACTTGTGCGGCCATCTTATGTCATTGGCGGACAGGCAATGTTTACCTTCTACTCAAAAGAAGAATTGCTCCACTATGTCGAGCAGATTGAGAAAAGTGCTTACGAGCAAATGTGGCCGCTCTTGGTTGACCGCTTTGTACCAGGGCTTGAATGTGAGATGGATGTCGTCAGCGATGGTCAAGATGTGCTTGTACCGGGCATTTTTGAGCATATTGAACGAGCGGGAGTTCATTCCGGTGACAGCATCTCGATTTTCCCGCCGCTGACATTAACGGCAGAGATCAAGGAAACATTAATTGATTACGCGGGCAGAATTGCGCAAGCCTTGCCGATTATTGGAATGATGAACATTCAATTTGTTATTGATGATGGCAAGGTATATGTTCTTGAAGTAAACCCGCGCTCATCAAGAACCGTACCAATCATCAGCAAAGTAACAGGCGTTCCGCTGATCGAATGGGCGACAAAGGTTCAATTGGGTGCCTCGGCCGCAAGCCTTTCAGAACAACAAGGCCTGCTTGCAGAACCTAATTATTTTTCGGTTAAAAAGCCGATCTTTTCTTCAGGAAAGCTAAAGGGTGTTGACCCGATCCTTGGACCGGAAATGAAGTCGACCGGTGAAGTGCTCGGTCTTGGCTCCACATTCCAAGAAGCGCTTGATAAGACTGTACTGCTTGCGGATCAGCCTGCAAGCGAGAAGATGATTTTGTGTTCGATTTCCGATCGTGCCAAAGCGGAAAGCCTGCCGGTAATGGAGTCGCTGGCCAAGCAAGCGTGCAGACTTGCGGCAACCGAAGGAACGGCGGAATTTTTACAAAAGAACGGCATCGTAGTCGAAAAAGTAATTGAAAATGAGCAACAGCTCTTCGATTTGTTTAAAAAGCAAGAAGTCGGGCTTGTCATCAATATTCCAAATCAAGGACGCGATGACCGCAAATTCGGCTTTGCGATCCGCGAGCAGGCGACACGGTTTACAATTCCGTCTTTCACCCATTTGGATACCGTTAAGGCAATTATCGGTCTTTGGAAACAATCTCCTCATCAAGTGGCGGTCAGAACGGTTGGGGAATACTATCAAATGGAAAAAAGCTTATCTTAAGGAGGAGAACGCATGCAAAATACATTAAAACAAAACGGGATTGGGGATACCAATAGCAGTCAGTTGCAAGGAAAAGACTTCCTTCAGCTGGCCGATTTTTCGCCGGCGGAAATTGCTTATTTGCTTGAAACAGCACAGGAGCTAAAAGCAATGCAAAAGGCCGGGAAGCCGCATCCATTTTTAAGCGGCAAAGTGCTGGGAATGATTTTTGAAAAATCATCGACAAGAACGCGCGTCTCGTTTGAAGTCGGAATGCTCCAGCTTGGCGGCCATGCGATCTTTTTAAGTTCAAAAGATATTCAGCTTGGTAGAGGCGAATCCATTTCCGACACGGCGAAAGTTTTGTCGCGCTATGTTGACGGCATCATGATCCGCACTTTTTCCCACGAATCTGTCGAAGAACTTGCCGAGCATGCAACTGTTCCAGTCATTAACGGACTGACTGATTTGCAGCACCCAACACAGGTGATGGCCGACCTGTTAACGATCATTGAACATAAAGGGAAGCTGGCCGGATTAAAGATTTGCTACCTTGGCGATGGAAATAACAACATGGCCCACTCGTTGATTGAGGGAGCGGCAAAAACGGGGATGCATATTGCGATTGCAAGTCCAAAAGGGTATTTGCCAAATGGAGAAATTATCGAAACGGCAATGAAAGATGCGGAAAATACAGGCGGCTCCATCACCATTTGCCACGATCCGAATGAAGCGATCAGCGAGGCGGACGTCGTGGTAACTGATGTATGGGCGAGCATGGGTCAGGAAGCAGAGCAGCAAAAAAGAATCAACGACTTGCAAGCATACCAGGTGAATGCAGATTTATGCAAAAAAGCAAAGGCCGACTTTATTTTCCTGCATTGCCTACCGGCACACCGTGGCGAAGAAGTAACTGCAGACATCATCGACGGTCCGCATTCCGTCGTATTTGACGAAGCAGAAAACCGCCTTCACGCCCAAAAAGCAATTTTGAAAATTTTACTTAAAAAAAAGTACTAGCAATTTCTATGCGATTGGATGTATAATAATTCTATCATATGAATTTTAATACAACATATTGCGAGGGGACAGTAAGATGTCAAAAGAGAAAATTGTTTTAGCCTATTCAGGCGGTTTAGATACATCTGTTTCAGTGAAATGGATCAAAGAAAAATATGGATACGATGTGATTGCGCTTGGCCTTGATGTTGGTGAAGGCAAGGACCTTGAAGCAATTAAAAATAAAGCGCTAAATGTCGGCGCTATTAAAGCCTATATGGTGGATGCGAAAGAAATGCTGGCCAAAGATTATTTGCTGCCGGCGCTAAAAGCAAATTGCTTATACGAAGGAAAATATCCGCTATCTTCCGCATTATCCCGTCCGCTCATCTCAAAATTATTGGTTGACGTTGCAGAAAAGGAAGGTGCGGTTGCCGTTGCCCATGGCTGCACAGGAAAAGGAAATG
Source organism: Bacillota bacterium (assembly GCA_021821235.1). The sequence continues at coordinate 995 of JAKACS010000204.1, read as the reverse complement.
ACCAGGTTCGTTTTGAAGTATCGATCCAAGCGCTTAATCCAAACCTGAAAATCGTTGCCCCTGTACGTGAATGGGGAATGACCCGTGATGAAGAAATCGCCTATGCTGAAAAAAATGGCATTCCGATCCCGGTTAACTTGGATAATCCCTTCTCGATTGACGCGAATATTTGGGGCCGTGCCTGTGAAGCTGGCGTGCTTGAAAATCCGTGGGCTGAAGCACCGGAAGCGGCATTCGATTGGACAAATCCGATTGAGCAAACACCAGACGCAGCTGAATACCTTGAAATCGAATTTGAGCAGGGCGTCCCGGTTGCATTGAACGGTGAAAAGCTTCCGCTTGTACAATTAATTGAAACATTAAACATGCTTGGCGGTAAACACGGCGTTGGCCGCATCGACCATATCGAAAACCGTCTAGTCGGCATTAAATCACGTGAAGTTTATGAGAATCCTGCAGCATTAATTTTAATTAATGCCCATAAAGAATTGGAATTTCTCACATTGCCGCGTGAAGTAACACAATTTAAAACACAGATTGACCAGCAAATGGCAAAGATTATTTACGAAGGCCTTTGGTATTCACCATTAAAAGCGGCACTGGATGCCTTTATTGACGAAACGCAAAAAGTCGTAACAGGCACCATCCGCGTGAAGCTTTTCAAAGGCAACCATACTGTTGTCGGCAGAAAATCCGTCCACAGCTTATACAATGAAGAGCTGGCTACTTATACGAAAGGCGATGCCTTTGACCATAATGCAGCAGTTGGCTTTATTAAGCTTTGGGGACTGCCAACAAAAGTTTATTCGGAAGTCAATCAAAAAGATACGGTTTTAAAATAACAGGATCAGCCGGCAAATGCCAGCAATCCTGATAAAGAGTAGCTTTTGGATAAAAGCGAAAACATAGCTTAAAATAAAACGATGATATGCCCTCGAAATTCTTTCGAGGGCAAACTTCATATCGGTTCAGGAGGAACAGAGAATGTCAAAGTT